>NZ_RZRQ01000008.1:0-51829 GCF_003997785.1 Mesorhizobium sp. M7D.F.Ca.US.004.01.2.1
GCTGAAGAGATCGGCCGGATGCCGCGCGATGGTGAACTCGATGCTCTGCTGGTCGGCCGACTGATAGAGCATCTCCACGCTCAGGACCGCACTGCCAAGAGCGACGCCGAGGTCTTCCGCGATGGCCTCGTCGGCGATCTCGGCGCGGACCGTGACATGCGCGACGTCCAGCCGCAGGCCGAGATGCCGTTGCACCGAGCGAAAGATCAGCACGTCGGAAAAATCGTCCCGCTTCAGCTTCGCTCCGACAGCAGGCGGGAAATAGCTGGTGATCTGCGCCTTCTTCTGCTCGCCCACCGACAGGATGCCGCGCAGGCAGTAGCCCGCCTCGTCCTTGGCCATGCCGAAATGGCGCTGGAGCACGGGGGAAACCTCCTTGCGATAGGATTTCACCGTCAGTTGCGCGTCTTTGGTGAAGGCCGCCATATCGGCGAAGTTCTTGAATTTCCAGCTCAGATTGACGGACGGATTGCGCGCCGTGACCACAGCCGGCTTCGCCGACCGTTTTCTGATCAGCCCGTCGGCCTCGAGGTCTCGCAACGCTTGCCGCACCGTGATCAGGCTAACACCAAAGTGCTCGGCAATGGTCGCTTCCTTCGGCAGTTCGCCGCCGACGGGGAAGGTGCCGTTGCCGATCGGCTCGCGCAATATGTCGGCGAGCTGGCGATACAGCGGCCCGTTCGTGCGGCCGAGCGTGCGCCGGGGAAGACTGTCGATGGTAGGAACGGAGTTATCCATGAGCCTCGTCGCGCCTGTGTCAAAGCTTTTATAATAGCTTCTTCGCTTCGAGGCTATGCTTGTCGCCCAAAAGTGGTTCCGGTTTTGGGATGACGACATGCATAAGGCCAAAAGCCAAGGCTGACGACCATCAACCGTCCTAGACAAAGAGGCGGAGCGGGTGTTCGATCGCCGATTTCAGAGCGGCGAGCCACGCTGCGGCGATACCCTCGTCAACGCTTGCCGCGTCTGTGACGAGCAGGCATTCGGCATGATCACTTGCTGAACTTACCGAGACAGCCAGGCGCATGGCGCGGCCCGGCAACAGCGGCAGCATCAGTGGCCGGATGCTGCTCGCCGGCAGCAGGCGGATGGAAAGCAGCGCCGGCATTTCCGCGTCGTCGCGACTGTCGGCCAGGGCTGCAAGCCGCGTTGCGTGCAGCGACGTCAGGGGCAGCTCAGGGACGGTCGCAAACACCGCTTGCCGGCCTGCCAGTTCCATCGCCACCGAAGTCTCGCCGGCCTTGGCGGCATCCGGGATCTCACCGCATACACGACCCACCGCGCGCAACAGCACGTCGTCAAAGTCGAACGCCCTCCCTGTGCTCTCCAGCGCGGCCAGCAGGTCTCGCAGCGCGGTCAGTGCGACTGACGCCGCAAAGGCGGCAATGCGGGGAGTGGCAACGGAAGGGGCGACGATATCGGGCAAATTCACGGGCGCGGCGACTGGAACGAAGCCCAGCACGTCGGCGCCCAGGATGCGGCCACCCGGTCCGCTGCCACGAAGGGTTTCAAGCGGAAGAGCGCGCTCGCGCGCCAGGCGGCGTGCATAGGGCGAAACAGCCAGCCGCGGTGTCTGCGCCACCGCCATGTTCATTTCAGATACTCTGCATTGACGCAGTTGGTGAGCCGGCCCTCGGCGAGATAGGCGTGCACAACCTCGATCGATTTCAGCCTGAGGTCGCGCATCGAGGCCGGGCTGTAGAAGGCGGCGTGCGGCGTGACGATCAGCCGATTGGCAATCCACGGCTCGCGGGCACGCCAGGCGGCCAGAAGCGGATGGTCGAGATCGCCAGGTTCGTTCGGCAGCACGTCCAGTCCAGCTCCGATGACCGTGCCCTTGCGCATCGCGGCTTCCAGCGCGTCGAGATCGACGATCGGACCGCGCGCCGTGTTGATGAGGACAAGCCCGGGCTTGGCGGCGGCGAAAGCGGCCGCGCCAAGCAGCTTGCGGGTTTCCTCGCTCAACGGGGCGTGGACGCTGACCACATCCGCCCGCGCCATCAGTTCGGCCAGCGAATGGACCCGCTCGTAGCCAGTCGACAGGTCGACACCGGACAGAAGATGCGGATCGTAGAAGACCACCTTCATGTCGAAGGCGGCGGCGCGACGGGCGGTGGCCAGCCCGATGCGGCCAAGCCCGATAATGCCGAAAATGGCGCCCTTGTGCCGGCGCACCAGCGGCGCCTTGGAGAAATGCCAGCCATCGGCGCCGTTGCCGGAGAGCTCCGCGCCGTAGGCGGAGGTGCCGCGCGTCAGCGCCAGCATCAGGCCGATGGCGTGGTCGGCGACTTCGGTCGTGCCATAGTCCGGCACGTTGCAGGCCGGAATCTTGCGCGCACCCCAGCCCGCCGTGTCGATGTTGTCGAAGCCGACGCCGGAACGCACCGCGATCCGTGCCTTGGGAAAGGCGGTCGGGGCGGCTGCGACATTGTGGGTGGGCGAATAGTTGATGACGGCATCGACCGTCTCGCAGACAGCCAGGTCGAGTACGGCTGCTTTGTCGTTGGTCGACCGGGCGAGGATGAGTTCGATGTCGGGATAGTGCTCGCGCTCGAGTTCGGCTTCGTCGGCGGCTTGCCAGTTGGCGCACAAGATCTTCATGCTTGCCCTTCGGAATGTTTGGGAGAGAGGACTATTTCTTGATACCGCCGATGCGGCCGCCCATCGGCACGACGGCGCCGACCGGCTGGTCGATCGCGGCAAGCGTGCCGCTGATCGGCGCCTCGATCTCGACCACGGCCTTGTCGGTTTCGATCTCGGCGATCAGTTCGCCCTCCTTGACCGCATCGCCGACCGCCTTCAGCCATTTGACGACGGTGCCCTCGCTGACGGTGAGGTCGCCGAACGGCATCGTTATCGGCTCGTCGTCGCTGGCGGCAGGTGCGGTCGTTGGCGCCGGCGTGGCGGGTTGCGGCTTGGCCGGGACAGGCGCGAGATTAGCCGGCACAGCACTTTTCAGGCCGACCGTGTACCAGTGATCCGGCACCGGCGGCTTGCCTGATATGACGTCGCGCACACCCTGGACGATGCGCGCCGTGTCGACCAGCATGGCGCGCTCCAGCACCGGCGCGAAGGGATGCGAGGTCGGCGCCGTGTGCAGTCTTCCGGGCGGAGCGTCGAGCTCGTCAAAGGCGAGTTCGTTGATCGCTTGCGCGATCTCGCCGCCAAGCCCGCACATCGCCCAGGCTTCATCGACGATGAGCAGGCGATGGGTTTTCCGCACACTGGCGACGATGGTGTCGATGTCGAGCGGCATGATGGTGCGCGGGTCGATCACCTCGGCCTCGATGCCCTCAATGGCCAGCGCCTGCGCCGCCTCCAGCGCGCGCTGCACCATCTGCCCGGCGGCGACGATGGTGATGTCGGTGCCGGCCCGGGCGATACGCGCGACGCCGAACGGCACATAATGTTCGCCGGTGGGCACCTCGCCCTTGGACGCGAACAGCGCCTTGGGTTCGAGCATGATAACCGGGTCACCGGCCTTGAGCGCCGTCTTCATCAGGCCCTTGGCGTCGGCCGGGGTCGAGGGCACGCAAACGATGAGGCCCGGCATGTGGGCGAAGACCGGGTGATAGATGCCGCTATGATGCGGGCCGGAACTGCGCAGCGCTCCGGCGCCGACCCGCACAACCATCGGCGCGCTCATCAGGCCGCTGGTCATGTAGCGCAGCTTCGCCGCCTGCAAAAAAATCTGCCCGGCGGTCTCGAAGGCGAAGTCGGCGAACATCAGGTCCGAGACGGTGCGGGCGCCGGTGGCCGAGGCGCCGACGGCGGCCGCGGTAAAGCCCTGTTCTGAGATCGGCGTGTCGACCATCCGCTCGGCGCCGAACTCCTGCCACAGGTTCTTTGTGTGGGCGAAGCTGCCGCCGCGTTCGCCGGTGCCTTCGCCGAAATAGAGGATCGCCGGATCGGCGCGCATCTCCTCGGCAATGCCGTCGCGCACGGCTTCGAGCCAGCCTTGCACGCGCGTCTCGCTGACGGCACGCCAAGCCAAGGCGGCGGGCGGGTTGATCGGATCGGCAAAGACATGCAGACGCACGGTCGCCGGATCGGGCTCGGGCGAGTTGCGGGCGAAGGCCAGCGCCTCCTCGACGACCTTCTCGATCCGGCTTTCGATGGCCGCCAGCGCTTCAGCATCGGCGACGCCATAATCCTCGACCAGCTTCTTGCGGAACATGTCGATCGGATCGCGCTTGATCCAGGAGTCGAGTTCTTCCTGCGTCCGGTAGGTGCCGATGACCGGATCACCCTCATGGTGGCCGACGGTGCGGTAGGTCTTGGCCTCGATCAGCGTCGGACCCTTGCCGGCACGGGCGCGCTCGGTGGCTTCCTTCATCGCCAGCCAGACGGCGAAGACGTCGTTGCCGTCGACCGCCACGCCAGGCATGCCGTAGGAGGCGGCCTTGGTGGCGATCTCGGGATTGAGCGTGACGGAGTTGAGCGGCGTCGCCGTGGCGTAGAGATTGTTCTCGCAGACGAAGACAGCGGGGCCCGCTGCACAGCGGCGAAGTTGAGCGCTTCGTGGAAGCCGCCATGGTTGGCGGCGCCGTCGCCGAAGAAGGCGACGCCGATGTCGTCGCGTCCTTGCTGGCGCGCGCTCATGCCGATGCCGACGGCATGGCCGATGCCGGCAGCGACGATGCCGTTGGTGCCGAACAGGCCGACCGAGCGGTCATAGAGATGCATGGTGCCGCCGCGGCCGCCGCAGATGCCGTCGGTCTTGCCGAACAGTTCGGCCATCACCCGTCCCGGATTGGCGCCCTTGGCCAGCGCGTGACCGTGGCCACGATGGGTCGAGGTGACCCAGTCGGTCGGGCGCAGATGCGCGCAGACGCCAACGCCGGTCGCCTCCTCACCGATATAGAGATGCAGGAAGCCGGGCGTCTCACCCTTGCGGCAGGCGATCTGGGCAATGCTTTCGAAGCGGCGCAACAGCACCATGCGTTCGAACAAATCGAGCAGGACCTTCCGGTCGGGGAGGTTTGGCGCACCCCTGGAATCCTCGCGTGCGCGCGCCGCAGAAATTGCCACCAAAGCCTCCCTGAACCCGTCTGCGCCGGTCGGCTCAGCGCCGGCGGCGAGCTTGTGGATCGCCCGCTTCGGTTCATCATAGATTATAATAGCATAATGTCTACTGGCTCAGAAAAGAGCCTGATGACGGCTAGATTTTGGTGATGCGCACCGTCGCGTCAGGCCGCTGGAACAACTCCGGCCGCAGGCTGAGACCAAGCCCCGGCCCTTCGAGCGGCGCGACATGGCCGTCCTTGACCGGCGGAATGTCGGCGACAATCTCGGTGTACCAGCCGGTGAAATAGGCGCGCACCGCTTCCTGGTAGTTGACGTTCGGCAAGGTGGCCGAGAGTGCGCAGCTGGCGGCATAGACGATCGGCCCGGTGCAGTCATGCAGGGTCACCGGCAGTTCGCTGGCCTCGGCCATGTTGGCGATCTTGCGCGCTTCCGAGAGCCCGCCGCACCAGGCAAGATCGATCATGATCACGCTAGCCGCGCGCTTGTCGATCAACTGCTTGAACATCTGCCGCGAGGCAAGCCGCTCGCTGGCGGCGACGGGTATCGAGGTGTGGCGGGCGAGCTCGGCCATGGCGTCGAGCTCGTTGTAGCGGATCGGCTCCTCCAGCCAGGCGACATCGTAGGGCTTCAGCGCCTCGGCGATGCGCAGCGCTGGCGGCAACGTCCACAGCCCGTGCAGCTCGACCATGATCTCCATGTCGCGGCCAACGGCGTCGCGGATCTTCTGGAAAGGCTCCAGCGCCTTGTCGAGGTCGGCAAGCGAGATGCGGGTGCCATTCGAGGCCTCGGCGGCGATGTCGAATGGCCATATCTTCATCGCGCCGATGCCTTCCGACTTCAGGCTCCTGGCGAGGTCGCCGGCATTGTAGCGCCAGGCAAGCAGATCCTCATACGGACTTTCGTTCGAATCGCCCGCCTTGAGCGACCAGTCCTCGCCACGCTCGAACAGCGCGTTCTTCTTCGTGGCGCGGACATGTTTGTAGCCGGCGCAAGTGTTGTAGATCGGCACGGTTCTGTGCGTGCGCCCACCAAGCAACCGCCAGACCGGCTCGCGGAGCGCTTGGCCGTAGATGTCCCACAGCGCGATGTTGACGGCGGAGTTGCCACGCACCTCGGCCCCGGAATCGCGCGCGCCGACATAGACGCTGCCCAGCGTTCGGTCGTGCAGCTCTATGTCGCGCGGATCCTTGCCCAGGAGATAGGCGGCGACATTGTCGTGGATGTAGGAAGCGACCGGCCCCGGCGCCCAGAAGGTCTCGCCGGTGCCGATAAGGCCGGCATCGGTGTGGACGCGCAGCCAGAATAGGAACGGGAACTCCGCCAGCTGCAGCGTTTCGAGCGCGACGACTTTCATCTTTTTTCTCTCCATTCCAACCGACCGCACGGTCGATGGGACAATAGCACATCCCCGTTGACAGCCATTTATGGTACCGGTATCAATCCCGTCAAGATGGCCACCAGGAGGGTGTTCGCTTGCCTACCGAAAATCAAAATACGACGCCAAGGAGAGCGCTGGTCACCGGCGCCGCCGGCGGCCTCGGCCGTGAGGTGGCGATCCAGTTGGCCCGGCGCGGCTCTGTCGTCGCGGTCACCGACATCAATGGAGAAGGACTGGCCGAGACCGTCAGGCAGATCGGCGAAACCGGTATGGAAAGCGAAAGCATCATCAGCGATTTCACGCTGGAGGGCGCGCCGGAAGCGGCGGTGAGAAAAGTGGTCGCGCGCTGGGGTGGCATCGACATCCTGGTCAACAATGCCGGCTATGGCGTGATCGAGCCGTTCCTCGACGCCACCTACAAATCCTGGACCCGCACGCTGGCGCTCAATGTCACCGCCCTTGCCATGGCCTGCAAGGCGGCGGGCCGGGTGATGCGCGAGCAGCGCTCCGGGCGCATCGTCAACATCACCTCGCCGGGCTCGCGCATGGCACTGCCTGACTACACCGCCTACACCGCCAGCAAGGCCGGCGTCGATTCCATCACCCGTGCCGCCGCGGTGGCGCTGGCCCCCTATGGCGTGCTGGTCAACAGCCTGGCGCCCGGCATGATGGACACCGAGATGCAGCGTTCGACGGAGGCCGATCTGGCCCGCGCCAACGGCCGCAACGATCTGCAGACCTTTCTCGACGAGCGCACCCGCCGCATTCCGCTCGGCCGCCGCGCCGAGATTTCCGAGGTGGCCGAAGCGGTGGTGTGGCTCTGCCTCGATTCGCCCGCTTACATGACCGCCGAGCGGCTCAACATGTCGGGTGGGCTCGACAAGGACTGATCCGATGCAGCGAAACTCCCCTCCCGGCAGCGCCGATATCGGCGCGCTCGAACGCAAGGCAAGGCGGCTGCGTCGCCACATGCTGACCATGGCGCGCGGCCAGGGCCAGGGTTATATCGGCCAGGGTCTGGGTATCGCCGATGCGCTGGCGGCGCTGTATTTCCACGAACTGCGCTACGACCCGCACAATCCAGCCTGGCCCGATCGCGACCGCTTCCTGCTGTCGACCGGGCACTATTCCATCGCGCTGTGGGCGGCACTTGCCGAGGCCGGCATCATTCCGGTCGAGGAGCTTGTCACCTACGGCGCCGACAACAGCCGGCTGGAGATGTCGACGCTCGACACCACGCCCGGCGTCGAAATGATCGGTGGCTCGCTCGGCCACGGTCTGGGGCAAGGCGTCGGCCAGGCGCTGGGCTTGCGCGTCGACCGTTCCGACGCGCGCGTCTTCGTCGAGCTTTCCGATGGCGAGATGCAGGAGGGCTCGACCTGGGAAGCGGCGATGTCGGCCAGCCATTTCAGGCTCGACGGGCTGGTAGCGCTGATCGACTGCAACGGCATCCAGGCCGACGGACCTGTCGTGCTCGACATGGAACCTGTAGCCGACAAATGGCGCGCCTTCGGCTGGGAAACATTCGAGATCGACGGCAACGACATGACGGCGGTGGTCGGCACAGCGTGGAGGCACCGTTCGGCCGGGCGCTCGCAAAACTTGGCCAGAGTCAGCCCGATATTGTCGGGCTGACCGCTGATCTCGGCAAATATACCGACATCCTGCCGTTCCGCGACGCCTTCCCGGACCGCTTCTTCAATGTCGGCATGGCCGAGCAGAATCTCGTGGCCGTCGCCGCCGGGCTGGCGCGCACCGGCAAGGTGCCGTTCGCCACCACCTATGGCGTGTTCGCGACGCGGCGTGCCTATGATTTCGTCGCCATCGCGCTTGCCCACTCCAACCTCAACGTCAAGATCGTCGCCGGCCTGCCCGGCCTGACGACCGGCTATGGCGGCACCCATCAGGCGATCGAGGATCTGGCGCTGATGCGCATGATCCCCGGTCTCACCATCATCGATCCCTGCGACGCGACCGAGATCGAGGCCGCAACCAAGGCGATCGCCGAGCATCAGGGACCGGTCTATATGCGGCTGCTGCGCGGCAGCGTGCCTATCGTGTTCGAACCCGGCTACATCTTTGATATCGGCAAGGCACGTCACCTTCGCCACGGTTCGGATATCGGTATCATCTCTACCGGCTTCATGACCGAGCGGGCGCTGGACGCGGCGGACGCCTTGCGCAAACAGGGGACCTCCGTCGGCGTGTTGCATGTTCCGACCATAAAGCCGTTCGATGCCGAAGCGGTGGCCGAGTTTGCCGACTCAGTTGGCCGTATTGTCACGGCAGAAAACCATGTCGTGGTCGGTGGATTGGCGAGCCTTGTCGTCGAGACCTTGTTCGATGCCGGTATTGCGAAGAAGGTAACGCGCATCGGCCTGCCCGACCGCTACATCGAATGCGGCGCGGTGCCGACCTTGCAAGCGAAATATGGCCTGACGACCGAGGCCGTCATCGCGACGATCGCTGCGCTGAGTTAGGGTTCCGCATGAAGATCACCGAGATCGAGACCTTTGCCGTCGGCGCCGGCTGGAAGAACTGGCTATTCGTCAAAGTGCATACCGACAAGGGCATTCACGGTGTCGGCGAAGGCACGCTGAACGGCTTCATCAAGACCACCGAAGCCGGCGTGCATGAACTCAAGCATCTCGCCATCGGCCAGGACCCGCGTCGCATCAATGCGCTAGCCAAACGCATGCTGGACAGTGTTTCGCTCGACGGCGGCCATATCCACCGCACGGTGATCGCGGCGATCGAGGTCGCCTGCTGGGACATACTGGGCAAGAGCCTCGGCGTGCCTATCCACCAGCTACTCGGCGGCCAGGTGCGCGACAGCGTGCTCGGCTACGCCAATGGCTGGTACCGTACCGAGCGCACGCCGGAGGCTTTTCTCGAGGCCGCCAAGGCAGTGCTGGCCAAGGGCTTCAAGGCGTTCAAGCTCGATCCGTTCGGCACCGCGCAAGGTTTTATCGCGCGCGAGGAGCTGGAGCTGTCCTACGCCATCTGCCGGGCCTTGCGCGATGAACTGCCGAAGGACACGCTGATCCTGATCGACGTGCATGCGCGCTTCACCGAGATCGCCGCCCTGCAGGCGGCGCAAAAATTCGCCGATCTCGACATCTACTGGTGGGAGGAGCCGACCTCGCGCGACCGCCAGGAAACCGTGCACGAAGTGGCGCATCGATCGCCGATTCCGGTGGCGACCGGCGAGATGTACGACACGGTCGGCCAATTCTACACGCTGGCGGCAGGCGGTGGCGTCAACATCTTCCAGCCCGAGCCGATGTCGCTCGGCGGCATCACGCCGTCGATGCAGGTGGCCAATCTGGCGCTCGCCCATGGCAGCCATATCGCGCCACATCAGAGCGGCGGGCCGGTGGCAACGGCTGTGTGCCTGCAGCTGGCCGCGGCCGTGCCGAACTTCCTCATCCAGGAGCATTTCGACGCCTTCAACGACCCGTGGACGCGCGACCTCGTCACCTGGCATCCGACCGTCAGTCCGGACAATGGCCATCTGTCGCTGCCGCACGCGCCGGGGCTCGGCATCGATCTCAACATCGAAGCGATAAAGGAGCACCCCTACGATCCCCACGCCTATCTCAACGTCCATGCCGAAGGCTGGGAAAAGCGCCTCGGGCGACGGGAAGAGCGGAAGAACTGATCAGGCGCTGTCGCGGTCGACGATCTCGAAGCCGAGGCTGGTGATGGTCGGCACCTTGGTGTTGCCGCCGAGCCGTGCCAGCAATTGCCGCACGGCGCGCCGGCCCATCTCGTAGCGATTGACCTTGACCGTGGTCAGCGGCGGATAAAGCTGGGCTGCCAGATCCATGTCGCCATAGCCGGCGATCGCGATCCTGCCCGGCACCGCCCAGCGGCGGCGGTGGCATTCCTGTACGGCGCCGACGGCGAGTGTGTCGCTGGAAAAGAAGATGGCATCGATATCCCTGTGGCGGGAGGTCAACGTCACCAGCGCATCGGCACCGCCTTGGGCGGTGATCGGCACCTCGACCTCCATGTCGTCATGATTCTTGATACCGAGTTCGGTGAGTGCGGCGTGATAGCCGGTGCGGCGCTGCTGCAGGCGGTCATTGCCGTGGATGGGCGTCGAGACGAAGCCGATGCGCTTGTAGCCCTTGGCCGCCAGATGCATGGTCATGGCATAGGCGGTCTCGAAATTGGAGACGCCGACCACCATGTCGATCGGCTTGCGGCCCTTGATCTCGGATATCTCTACCACCGGTGCGCCGCTGCTCTTGAGAAGCGCGCGGGCGACCTCGCTTTGTACGAAGCTCTGCAGGATCATGCCGACCGGGCGCCAGCCGAGCAGATTGCGGATCGATTTCTCCTCGGCTTCCTGCGTGAACTCGCCCTGCACCAGGAGCATCGAATAGCCGCTCTCATGGCACTCGTCGGACATGCCTTGCACCTGCTCGGCGATGCCCGAATTGATCAACGGCGGCACCACGGTGCCGATCATGCGGCCATTGCCGCGCATGCTCGACGCCAGCCGGTTGGGCACGAAGCCGGCCTGCTCGATGGCTTCGAGCACCTTGGCGCGCGTCTCCGGCGACACCATGTCCGGATTGGAGAGCGCGCGCGACACCGTCATCGGCGCGACGCCGACGCGCTTGGCGATCTCGCGGACGCCAAGGCGCTGCGGCTTCTTCTCGCCCGCCGGCGGTCTATCGGTCATCACCATGCTCCAAGAGGGCGCGATCCAGCACTTCCTGCGGATCACGCGACATCAGCCATTCATAGCGGTTGCGAGGGGCGCTTTCCAGCGACGCGCCAAGCTGTCCCCGAGGCCCGATAATTCGCGAGGGGCTCGCCGGCGTCGAGCACCAACAATTTAGAAATTGCGCCCATAGCCTGCCATCCATCCACCGTCGACCCCCAGCATCTGGCCCGTCGTATAGGTGTTCAGGGGATCGCAGAAGAACAGCACGGCTGCAACGGCTTCCTCGATGCTGCCGGCGCGGCCGACAGGGGTGTGGCTGAGCATCGCCTTGTCGCCGGAAACCATGGTTTCATCCTCAACCGCGCCGACGCCGACGGCATTGACCAGCACCTTCGGGCCGAACTCCATGGCCAGCGTGCGCATGCCGGCGAGGATCGAGGCGTTGTCCATGGAAAAGCGCGGGTGGCGGCGCATCGGCATGCCGGCGGTGGCCGACACCAGGAAGACGATGCGGCCGCTGCCACGCTCGGTCATGGTCACGGCAGCCTTGCGCGCATCGGCGTAAAGCGATCGCGGATCTCCCGCCACCGTTCCCGGCCGCAGCGGACAGGACATCAGCAGGATATCGGCGTCGCGCGCATGTGAGCCCTCGACCAGCAGGCCGCCATTGGCCAGCAGCGCGGCAAGCGCTGCCTCGGCGATCAGGTTACTGTCGCCATCAAGGGCAATCGCTGCGCCATCAAGGTCGATTTCCATGGCTTTACTCACATCATGTATCCTGCCGTCCAGCCGCCATCGACGGCCAGCACCTGGCCGTTGATGTAGCTGGCGGCCGGCGAGGCCAGGAACAGCACGGTTTCCGCGATCTCCTCCGGCTGGGCCGGGCGGGCGAGCGGGACATGGGCAAGGAATTCCTGCGTGCGGCCGGCGAACTTGCCGTCGTCGCCATAGAACAGTTTTGCCGTCAGCGCCGTCATCACCGAGCCCGGCGCGATCGCGTTGGTCAGGATGCCCTTGGCTCCGAGTTCGATGGCCATCGATCGCGTCAGATGGATGATGCCGGCCTTGGCGGCGACGAAGGGGCTTTGCAGCCGCATGGCGGCAAGCCCGACGACCGAGGCGATGTTGACGATGCGCCCGCCCCTGCCGGCGGCGAGCATGGGCGCCAATGCCGCGCGGCTCATGATGTAGAGACCGTCGAGATCGATGCCGGTGATGCGATCCCATTCCTCGGGGGGAAATTCGTCAATGGTGACGCGATGCGCCAGCGTGTTGACGCCGGCATTGTTGATGAGGATGTCGAGCCGGCCGTGGCGCTCCATGATGGCGGCGATCGCACTGTCTACCGATGCGGCATCGCGGATGTCGACTGGGCAGGCGATCGCATCGCTCAAACCGGCCGCGATCTGGCTCGCACCATCGCTGTTGATGTCGGCGACGACGACCGCGGCGCCATTGTCGGACAGGCGTTTGGCGATGGAACTGCCGATCGCGCCCGCGGCTCCGGTGACCAGCGCTACCTTGCCTCGCAAATCGCAGCGCATGTCTCGTCCGCCCCCGACCAAGTTCGGGTTATGCTATTATAATAATCTCAAAGCGCGGACAAGCTGTCGTGTCGCGGCCGGCGGTTATTCCGCGGCCGCGCCGGCGGCGCTTTTGCGGGTGGCATCGACCATCAGCCGCCGTTCCCGGAACACCCCCCATTGCTGGTCGACCAGCACGCCGATGAGGATGACGCCGCCCATCACCGCGAAGTTGAGCGAAGACGGAATGCCGAGCAGGTTGACGAGGTTCTGCAGCTCCTGCAGCAGCACCGTGCCGAGGATGACGCCGATCAGCGAGCCCTCGCCGCCGCGCAGCGAGAAGCCGCCGAGCACGGCGGCTGCGATGGCGTAGAGTTCGTAGAACTGGCCGTGGCTGGCCGGCGAGATCGAGCGCGTGTACATGGCGAAATAGATCGCCGACAGCGCCGTCAGCACGCCGCAGATGACGTAAGCCGCCATGACGACGCGGCCGGTGCGGATGCCGGAGTATTTCGCCGCCTCCTCGTTCTTGCCGATGGCGTAGAGATAGCGGCCGAACACCGAGCGGTGCAGCACCACCCACATGACGATGGAAATGACGATCAGCGCGATGAAGCTGTTCGGCACGCCGTAGGAGCGCCCGGCGGTGAGGAATTCGAGGTCGGGAAAGTTCTGGCCGAAGGCGAAGCCTGCGGTGCCGTCAGCGGTGTAGAAGCGGGCGACGCCGCGATAGATCAAGAGGCCGCACAAAGTGACGACAAAGGGCTGCAGCTTGAGCCTTGTGATCAGCCAGCCATGCACCAGGCCGATGATGGCGCCGAGCACGAGGATCAGCACGAAGGCCAGCGGCCACGCCACCTCGCGCACGGCGATGAAGTCGATGAACAGCGTTCCCAGCAGCGCGACCACCGAGCCGACCGACAGTTCGATGCCGCCGGTGATGATGACGAAGGCCTGGCCGATCGACAGGATGCCGAACAAGCCGATCAGGTTCGAGGTGTTGGCGAGGTTGATCGGCAACAGGAAGCGCGGATTGATGATCGCCACGATGGCGCCGACCACCAGGATCAGGATCAGCAGGCCGAGATCTTTCTTGCTCATCGTCTTCTCCCCAATGCCTGCCCGGGCAGGTTCCGCGAGACCTGCGGCAAAAACAAAAAACTATTTCGGCTGCTTGCCCACCGCCAGCAGCAGCACGTTTTCCTGGCTGAACCCGTCCTTGTCGAGAATGCCCGAAATCTGGCCCTCATGCATGACGGCGATGCGGTCGGACACGCCGATCACCTCTTCCATGTCCGAGGAGATCATCAGCACGGCGACGCCGGCATCGGCCAATGCGCGCATCAGGCCATAGATTTCCGCCTTGGCGCCGATGTCGATGCCGCGCGTCGGCTCGTCGAGGATCATCACTTTCGGATTCATGGCCAGCCACTTGCCGAGCACGACCTTCTGCTGGTTGCCGCCCGACAGCGTGCCGGTGCGCGTCTGCACCGACGGCGCCTTGATGCCGAGATTGCTCTTCTGCTTCTCGGCGGTGGCGGTCTCGGCGCTTGCCGAAACCAGGGAGCGGCGCGCATGCGCCGGCAGATTGGGCAGCGAAATGTTCTGGGCGATCGACAGGTCGAGCAGGATGCCGGTCAGCTTGCGGTCTTCCGGCACCAGGAAGATGCCATGCGCGACGGCATCGGCCGCGGAAGCCAGCGCAAGCGGCTTGCCGTCGAGCTCGAGCGCGCCGCCAAGCTTCGAGTCGATACCGAAAAACACCCGCGCCAACTCGGTGCGGCCGGAGCCGACAAGGCCGGCAAGGCCGAGGATTTCGCCGCGCCTGACATCGAGATCGACCGGCCGGCCGGGATAGGCCGGCGTGCGGATGGCCTTGGCCGCAAGGGCGACAGCGCCGGGCGGACGCGCCGCCTCGGAGGCTTTTTCGCGCTCCTTCAGCATGCGGCCGATCATCAGCTTGACCATCTGGTCGTGGCCGATGTCGCGCTTTTGCAAAGTGCCGGCCAGCATGCCGTCGCGCAGCACGACGACGCGGTCGGCGACGCGCTCGACCTCGTGCAGGCGGTGCGAAATGAAGATGACGCTGATGCCGTCGGCCTTCAGCGCCTTGATGACGTCGAGCAATTTGTCGGTCTCGGCGAGCGGCAGGCTCGATGTCGGCTCGTCGAGGATGACCAGCCGTGCCTCGATCGACAGCGCCTTGGCGATCTCGACCATCTGCTGCTGGGCGAGCGACAGGGTCGCGACCTGCGTGTCGGCGGAGAAATTGGCACCGACGCGCTTCAGCAGCGGCGCCACCATGGTGCGCAGCTTTGCGCGGTCGACGAGCTTGAGCGGCCCGGCGCGCAACGGCTCCCGGCCAAAGAAGATGTTGGCGGCGACATCGAGATTGTCGAACAGGTTGAGTTCCTGGTGGACGAAGGCGATGCCCGACCCCAGGCTGCCTTCGACGGAGAGCCTGTCATGCGCGGTGCCGTCGACGGTGATCGTGCCGCTGTCCGGCGTGGTGACGCCGCCGAGGATCTTCATCAAGGTCGATTTGCCGGCGCCGTTTTCGCCGACGAGGCCGATGACCTCGCCCGGCCTGACCTCCATGGAGAAGCCGTCGAGCGCGACGACGCCCGGATAGGTCTTCCGCACGTTCTCAAGGCTGAGGAACGGGGCGGTCACGGATGCAGCAATGGATGTGTCGGAATAATTCATCATGCCTGACAGCGATTGGCGGGCCGATCTTTTGGCAGACTGACGATCCTCGCGGTGTTCGTCAATGCGAGCAGCCGGCCCAAGCGACGTTGAGCCGGCTGAACTGCATTATGTCTTAGTTTCCGGACATCGCCTTCAGATTGGCGGCATAGGCGTCGACGTCATCCTTGCCGATGATCTTGGTCGGGATGATGATGAGGTTGCCTGCCGGGATGCCCGACTTGTCGCCCTTGAGATAGGCAGCCATCAGCTTCATGCCCTGATAGGCCCATTCGAAGGGCTGCTGCACGACGGTGGCGGCAACGGTGCCTTCCTTGACGCCGCCCAACGTGATCGGATCGTCATCGAAACCGACGACGGTGATCGAGCCGAGCTTGCCGGCATCGCGCAGCGCTTCATAGATGCGCGGCGTGTTGTAGGAGTAGAAGCCGACCATGCAGGTGACGTCGGGGCTGGCGACCAGCGCGTCCTCGACGTTCTTCTTGGCGCGCGCCTGGTCGATGTCGTCGCCGCGCACGTCGATCAGCTCGATCTTGGTGCCGGCCAGGCCATCCTTCATGCCCTGGATGCGCTCCTTGGCATTGTCGGCGCCGAGCAGGCCGACGAAGCCGAGGCACTTGCCGCCATTGGGCATCGCCTTCTTGGCGATTTCGGCCGCCTGCTTGCCGGCATCGACATTGGACGAGCCGATATAGGCGACGCGCTTGGTCTGCGGGGCGTCGCTATCGGTGGTGAACAGCGCCGTTTCCGAGGCGATCTTGTTGAGGCCATCGGTGGAGGTCTTCGGATCGACGGCCGAGACCATGATGCCCTTGACGCCGGCGGTCACCAAATCGTCCATCAGCCGCTGCTGGATGGCGACCGAGGACTGCTCGGGATATTTGAGCTCGAGCGTGTAGTCCGGCAGCTCGCCCTGCGCCTTCTTGACGCCGGCTTCGGCGGCCTTCCAGAAATCGGAAGCGCCGTTGACGACGAAGGCCAGCGTCGGCTTGTCGTCGGCGCGCGCGATTGCCGTGGCCGACAGGCCAAGCAGCAGCGCGGTCGCGGCTACGGATGCATTTCGTATCAAGGATTTCATGTTCAACCTCCCGTTTGGCTCAGTCGTTGGACCGGCCGATCTTGCACTGACCTGATTTTGCCGTTTGCAGCTTGGACGCCCTCCTCCTCAAAGGGGTTCCCGGCACCGAAAGAATGGCGTCGTTCCAGCCACGACAGCGACCTTAGAGACTCATCCTTCATTCGTAAATAGTCCGATTTGTCAGACATATCACATATTCGACACAAGGCTCGCGGAGGTAAGATCCGCTCGCCATCGGGCTATTTCTCGTACACTCCCGCCGCTCCGGACCAACCGGGCCGGACGCGACGGATTGACGGTACAGCGCATTTTTGTATTAGTAAACAGTATTAGTTTCGAGGTGCATTCTGAAGACATGACCGTGGTTTCGCGGCCTATTCGCCGACGAGCCGCCCTCGACTGCGCCAAGGCGAGAGCCTTGCGGCATTTGCGTTTCAACCTGTGCGGAGGCGTATGGCGGATGGACCTTGGGTCACTAATAGTTATAAATGCCCTTTGACGATTTCCATCAATCGACGGCGTCACGCCATCTTGCCGGCATGGCCGGCTGCCGCTAGGACAGACTGGGATTTGGGGGTGCCATGAGCGAGACGACGGATCCGGCCAGCGACACGGCGAGGCGACGCAAGGCGCCGGCCAAGGGCGCCAAGGGCCGCGTCACCATGATCGACATTGCCAGGGCGGCCGGCTGCTCGCAGGCGACCGTTTCCTTCGTGCTCAACAATTCGCCAGGCATCAAGCTGTCGCAGCAGACCCGCGACCGGGTGATCGAAGCCGCGCGGACCCTTGGCTACACCGCGCCCGCTTTCGAGGCCCTTCACCCGCCGATCCCCGCCTTCGAAGGCCTGGACGGGGTGATCGGCTTTGCCGTCGACCAGCTCGCCACCAGCCCGGAAGCCGTGGTCGCCATCGAGGGCGCGCGGCAGGCCTCGTGGAATGCCGGCAATGTGCTTCTGGTGGCGCAGACGCTGGGCGATTCCGTCATGGAGCCGCGCGCCATTTCGGCACTCACCAAGCGGGGCATTTCGGCGCTGATCTACATGACCATCTTCACCCGCGAGATATCAGCGCCCGACTATCTCTACGGCCTCGACATCCCCGTGATCCTGCTCAACTGCTACACGGCGGACTATGCCTTCCCTGCCGTGGTGCCGAGCGAGATCGCCGGCGGCCAGAGCTCGACCCGCCACCTGATCAGCCACGGCCACCGCCGCATCGCCACCATCACCGGCGAGCCGTGGATGCAGGCCGCCCAGGACCGGCTGAAAGGCTACCGCCGCGCGCTCGCCACCGCCGACATCCCGTTCGATCCCGACCTGGTGGTCGAGGGCGACTGGTCGGCCAGCGCCGGCTACGCCGCGACCGTCAAGCTGCTGGCACTGAAGGACAGGCCCACCGCCATCTTCTGCCAGAACGACCGCACCGCGATCGGCTGCTACGAAGCGCTGAAGGAAGCCGGCCTGCACATCCCTGGGGATATTTCCGTCGTCGGCTACGACGACGAGGAAATCGCCCGGCATTTGTTCCCGCCGCTGACCACCTCGATCCTGCCGCACATGGCGATGGGCCAATGGGCGATCGAGCAGCTGGAGGCACCGGCGGCGCCTGGACGGGGGCGGTATCCGATCACGAAGCTGGAGTGCCCGCTGGTGGAACGGGAGAGTGTGCGGGTGATGGCGGGGGGCTGACGGCGTGCGGGCTCGGCTGGCCTACAAGGGGCTACCGTAACCAGTTGGCCGCTTCTCAAAACAGCGTGATCATTCCTCAAGTCACGTTGTCATGGCGAGGTAGCCATCTTGGAGCCACTCGTCCGCAATGGGCCTAATTCGGGCACGAGCGCACCTGCTGATGTGTTTTTCGGTACCCGTTTTGACGCGGGCACCGGCGCAGAAAGTTACCCCTCAATCCTCAAAATGCATTGACTAAGACAACGCCTCAGAAAGAGTATGTTGGCGTGATGTTTCGGCGCTTACTCACAACATAATGGTTTACATCGACTTGGCGGCACCTGTTCTGATAAGGTCTGCCTTTATCTCAAAGCGCTTCTTCTCACCGGGTTTTGGGATGAAACTAGCTTGTATCGATGGTGGCACTGGAATGTAAATGCGGTCTCTCAGCATGATCGTGCACGTTCGGTGGGAACCGCCCCCGGCGCTCTCACTGACAAAGTCCATTGTCTGCATATCGTAGTAAACGCCAAACTCGCCTGAGTGGTGGATGAAGATGAACAGCGCTTTCTGTCCGCCCCAAACAACCGAGGTGGAGTGCGGCTGCGTGAAGAAATCACCGAATTCGGTGAAAGTCCTTGGAGCAAGCGCGATAAAGCACCTGTAACCGCGCAGGTCCGGTTCAGAGGGATCAATGGTTATCAGCTTTGCGGGCGAGCCAATTTCGGTACGCAGTATCGAGGGCTCGGCGATCCATTGGGTATGAGGGTTAGCCGGGTCTTGAACGGCTCTCTCGTTTTCGATGAGATCCGGCACGACATCACGAACCGGCGACGCACCTTCCACGATCTGAACGCTTGTTTGCGCCGCGAACTTCGATTTGTCGATCAGCGTCTCAAGTGTAATCCTTCCTTCGTGGTAGTCCTTCATGATCGAAGGCAGTTCATCGAGTTCGTCGCTATCGTACTCGAATGTTTCCCTCTTTCTGCGCATCGCTTCGATAAAGGCTTCCGCTCCCTGGCGAGTGCTGCTTGGAACAATTTGCGAGATGTGTGGGAATATAACGTTCCGCGCGAAGTCCTTTGCCAAGCTTCGAAACGCGTCAAGATGTGTCTCGTACACCTGAAGGAGCGTGATCACCGCCGTGGCCGTGGAGTTGAGAATAACCAGCGTCTTCCCGCTCCTTTTACTTTGGTCCACCACCACAGCCACGCCATGGGAAATCTCTCCAAACGCCACCTCGACGTCGATGAAAAAATCCTCGGAGATGATTGATACTAGACGGTATGAAACCGCCCATTTTGAACTGGTTAGGTCAATGCCTTCTTGCAGATTAACGACGGTTGGCCTGTCCGGGATAGCTTCGATCACTGGATGTCGTCCGAGGTATCCCTCCTGACAATGCCGCCGAGGATTGTTTCGCGACAAGATTAGCAGGAATGAGTCCTCGGAGGAGAACGTTTTGATGACGGTTGGATCGCTGCCACCATATAAACGAACAGTGCGCTGGCTGGATAAAACGACTGCATCCTTCAAGGATACATCCTCTTGTCCCGAAACCTCTATGGCTAAATTGCCCGCGAGGTCGTAGCGCCCATTTGAGCAGATCCATTGCATGAATGGGGTGCTCTGATTGCACTGCTCGGTGTTTGACAGGCGCTCGGAAGCGAAATTGTCAATTTCCGTCATCATCGACTGTAGCAGTTGCACGCCGTCCGACGTGAGTGCTTCGCGACCCGCCGTGGGCTGCAGGACTTGCATGTCAATCACGCCGCCGAAGGCGTAGATAGAGTTTATTGGAGCCATCGCAAGGCCGAACCCGCTTCGGGCGGTGTGGATGGCCCCGTCACCGCTACGCAGCGCCAAATGGCCCTTCAATGGTTGACCGTTCCAAAACAGATCGGTCAGGACTAAGCGCATGATGGCGTTACCCGAGATTGCGATATCACCTGTCGCTTGGAGGTTGGGGCCCACGCGAACCGCTTCCAGCCGCTCGTAATAGTTCGTCGGAATGGCAGGCACGGCCTGTTCCAGCGGGACCTGACTGATGAGTTCTTCGTTGACGAAGATCGGAACATCAACGAGCCTGACGAACTCCCGCAGGTACCGTTTTGCTTCCACCAAATTTATGGATCCCGGCGACATAAGCTCAGCCGTGATGACCGTACCGGGTTGCCCGATAACCTCGAGGCGCTGCATCGTCACGCAGTCCTCCCGCAGCGATAAAGTTTCCCGCTTTGCACTCGACAGGGTTCGCTCCGAGGCACGGGCACTTTCGGTCTCGACGATGACGATTTTCGCGATCCCGAAATTCGCCATCGCTCCGATACCAAAGGTTCCAACAACGCCGGCGGCGCGAGCTTCCGGATTATTCTTGCTGCTGCTACCGGCGGTCCAAAAGTGGCGCCTCAACTCGTCACGCGACATACCGATACCGTTGTCGGCGATCTTTATCCTATCATGCTCGATGCTGACGTCGATTCGGGGGTGGAAATTCCTATCGATCTGCATTCTTTCCCGTATGGCGTCGAAAGCGTTTTGCACGTTCTCCCGGAGCAATGCGAATGGTGATTGATAGATTTGCTTGGCAAGGAGCTCGATGATCCGTGAGGTCTCGACGTCAAACGGAATGAGTGTTTCGTCCATAATCACCGCCCTCTCCCCATCAAAAGCATCTCTCGGCGGACCTTGAAGGTGTCCTTATGTTCCTCCCGCAGTTGGCCGCTAGCGATAACGGCGTCTAGGCATTCGAGGTCTTTCAACTGATAAGCGGCCTCGGCGGCGGCCAGCGCCTCGTCCGAGTAATTTGTTGGCCAGAAGTTGGCCCGTATCGCCTGCCAATCACCGGCTGCTTGAAGGGCAGATAGCAAAACCCTGCGTGGGTAGGTTCCTGGCGAAGGCTTGAGAGCCAAGAGTTCCGTTGTTGCCGGAGTGGCTAGTCGTCGCCTAACTGACTCCTCTACCGCGATGGTCAGGTGATTTAGTCGTCTTTGATCAGGTTTCGCTGGCTGGCCGGCGCCGTTAAGGTTCGGGGACCACGTCAGCGGAACCTCGCCATCGACAAACCGCCCTCTTTTCATCGCCGAGAATTGGTTGCCTTCCGCCATCTCGCGAATGTGCAGGGTCGCGCTCGTAAGGTCGGCGTCAAACCGGACCATATTGTACTGTCGGTTCGTCCCTCGTGGCAGATCAGTCCACCCCGCGCACAGGGAACCAGCGCTAACCACGCACATCGTGGATCCGCCACCAATACTAACGGACAGATCAGTACTCTCGGCCAGATGCTGATGGCCGTGAAACCCGATTTGAAAACCAAGCCCAGCCATTTCCGTGATGGTCTCGATATTCAGGTAGTCGTCCCTACTAGGAGGACCGTGAATACTGTGATGCCAAACCGCCGCAAGCAACGAGGCGTTCAACCCTAGCTTTCGAAGCTCCAAGCTGCAACGAGAGACAACGCCAGTAGCGAGCTCCGCTTCGAATCGCAGGTGGTCATTCCGGTGAGTGGACTCGAACGCCGCCACTACCATGGCATTGTTGAAAAGTCGAAACAGGTGAAAGCCGCGAGTCCGGTCAATCGGAGCAGGCAGATCGACTCCGGAATAGAATTTCTCTAATGCGTCCCAGTAAGCTCCGAGTCGGCGCTTGTATGCTTCTTGATCGCTTACCCGGTAGAGACGCTGCTCTTCCCACGACCATCTCAACTGCCCGTCGCGCGCTATCAGCGCTGGCTTCAATGGCTTGGGATATCTGTCATTGGTGACGGGTTCAACGGACGAAACGGAAGTGTTCCAGCAAATGTCGTGATTACCAGGCACGATTACTACGACTGAACGATCACCATTTAGAAGAGCGTCGCAAAGGCGCCCGATTAAATCGAAAGCGTCGGCGTACTGCTGCCTCATCTCGTGATCGAAGTTCGCTTCTCCCAAGCGAACACCTTGGATGAGGTCCCCGCTCACGATCAAGGCTTGGGGTCGCTCGTGATTGAGCGCGAAACGATCAATATCGTTGAGGAGAGAAGCCAACAATGTGTCATTGTCTAGCGGATCAGCTTTGGAGCGGTGAAGGTCGGACAAATGAAGCAGCGTCGGCATGAAGCAAATCCAAACGGCTTGATGGAAAGGATGACAAATTCAGTAAAGGACCATGTTTCGTCGGTTCTGGCTGCTTTACGAAAAAATTCTGTAGCCGAAATCCACAACTTATGAGGAGTTTCTAGCTGAGACTTCGACCCGCCTTTTTGGTCTGGCCTGGTGGGCCAACAACACGGATTTTGTGATTGAGGGACTAAAGGTGCGGACGTCATAGGGACTCTTGTTTGAGCACCGCATTGTGGCTACTTTCGGCGTCTGGACCGTATGACAAGAATGGCCGAATGGGGAACGCGTTGCGGTCGACCTGCGACGGCCATCTGAATGCCGCTTTCCCAACTCCCCCGCCCTGCATCAGTTACACGATCTCCACATCATGGGTTCATCACGCCTATGTCGCGCAGATGGTCGAGGACCTCGTCGGTGAGTCCATCCGCGAAATAGAAGCGCTCGCCTGGCACGTTGCCGAAGAACTTGTCAAACCGGCGCACCGTTTCAGTCGCCGCCGCTGCCGTGCCTCCGGTAATGACGGTTATCCGCGGCTTGTCGCGCAACGCCAGTTGCACCCGCTTGAGCAGGTACTTGAACTCGAAGTCGGCGCTGGGCATCGAGTAGCCGAAGAAGATCCAGTGGGTAGCGTCGCGCATGTGCCTCTCGGCCGTGCGCCAGCTGGCCGCATGCATCGGAAAGTCCAAGGCCTTGCGGTAACTGAAGGTCGCGAAGCGGGTGCCCAGGGCGTGATTGCCGCAATGCGGGCAGGCGGGACCGCGCACAGGGTTCGATTGCCGTAGACGCGTGCGATTCGCCACCGCTCTCCAATCCTGTTCGCGGAATAGGATCTGTGCAGCCTTGCTAACGCTACTGGGCGGCATCCAAAAAACGTCGCGACACGCATCGCAGTAGAGCCAATTCACCGAACCATGTGGCTTGGTGAGCATCACCCTCGTGCGACTGTTCGGCCGCCGAGTGCGCAGTTGCCCGTTAGTCTGGAAGTCCACGCCGGTCGCATCGCAGCCATAATCGATCCTGTCCAACCCTTGGGTTCGGGCAAGTCCTGCCTCGATTACCGTGTCCCAGTTCATGCTGAGGACGGCAGTCTGGCTCTCATCGAACTCTCGGAAGAACCTTTCGAGCTGTCGCCAATCAGCGTTCGGCGATCGCTGGGCCCTCGTGTAGTGCTGCGAGAGCATCAGGATCATGCGCACTAACATGGCGCGGCGCACCAGGCGTAGTTCGGAAGCCGAATAGTTGCCGAGGTGGTGACCGGTGTTGGCGGACAGATCCACCAGCGTGAACACGTCCTCGAGTTCCGGCCAATCCTCGGCCAAGGCGCTTTGTCCCTCGGCGAACGTTGCGTTGACAAAATCCTCGACGAACCGCACCAAGGCGTTGCTTGGCCCGGTCAAATTCAGCCTCGTCGTGTTGAGCAAGGCCGAGGTGAAAGCGCTAGCCAAGGGCAGCCCAGCGTTACGCGAGAAGCCGGCACCGACGACTAGCAGGTTCTCATGTTCCATCTTGGCCACCTCCGGCATCATCCCTCTTGATGCTGCTCGGCACCGTGACTTCGAACCTGACCGCTCACTAGGTCATCGCGCACGCTCGACACCTGCGCTCAACCGGGATCGTCGATATGCAGCACCATTTCTGCATCGACATTAGCTGGTACGTCATGAGCAATAGTCATCGATCGAGTCGCCAAGGCCTTCGCCCGTTAATTCGCAGAAGTGCTTCAGAGCGCCCTTGAGACTGAAGAAGGTGAATTCACTTCGGTGATGGAAAAGGCCGTCATGGATTGAAATGTGGGCCACTGCCCAATTCTTTATAGCTTCGCCGGCAAAATGAGTGAGTACGATCAGGTCATCGTCCTTGAGATTCCGGTCGACGACGAGGCTCGTGGAGAGCTGGTTGCGCGCGAAGACACTGCTGAAAGAGAGGCGCGATTCATAAAGAAGAAGGGCGTCGTCGGTGAATTCCTCCGGGCACGCCGGGAATTCGGTTGGAACCTTCCAGCGGACTTGGACCGCGAGTGGGGTCAGAGATGGGTAGAGTGTTTCTGACTGGTTGAGCATTCTTCAATCCTCGCGGCGTGAGCGCCTCAACGGACAGCCCTTGCCCAGAAACAACACTTGGTAAAGACTTTGACCGCTAAGGTCAGGTCGCCGCTGCACTAAATGCATATATTTCTAGCGACTGCTATACCTGATCTAGTTTTGCGTGCCCGCCACGCTCGGACTATGCGATTTGACGGTCGACGCTTGCACCGTCAACAACATGTTTCGCTTGCGGACGAGGATGCTCTGCTGAACGCAACCACTTTATAAATCTCGCTAGACTGGCCAAGGCTTGCCGGGTGGCAAGTTCCCTAACGTGGGCAGGTTGAAACTGGCCGTTGTCTAAAAGCATCGTCACGGCCATAAACGTAGCTATTGCCGCAATCGGTAGTTTGGTTTGACGGGAAACGGGCGCCTGACTGGATAGCGTCTGGCCTATAGCTAATCCGAATATCCTGCCGACTGCTTCCGTGGTGCTTCCGCGACGTCTTTCCCGACCTCTTCCCATCAAGAAATGGTCTTGCTAACTACATGTTTTTGCAGTACAAAAGTGGCGCACCCGACAGGATTCGAACCTGTGACCTCTGCCTTCGGAGGGCAGCGCTCTATCCAGCTGAGCTACGGGTGCTTCCCGGTAATCCGGAAAACGAACCAGCCGGTGAACCGGCAAGTCACGGCTTCTTAGCGGAACCAGGCGCGGGCTTCAACGGGCAATTGGAGGAATGGCGCAGCGACCTGGCTCGGGCGTCCAGGCTGCGGCCTATGAGGTTGCCGCCTCACTTTTCACTGTGCGCCTTCTCCGCACCGCCCGCTTCGGCTTCTTCGCACCCGCCAGTTCGTGCATGGCGTCCAGCTGCATCTGCTGCATTTCGGCCAGCCGCGTCCATTGGCGCGAGATGAGGTAGTCGAGCTTTTCGTGCAGATGGCGCACTTCCAGCTCGGCCTTGAGGTTGACGCGGTAGTCGTTGAAGGAGCGCAGGCGGTCCTTGGACTCCTGCCGCCGCTGGCTCATCATGATGATCGGCGCCTGGATGGCGGCGATGCAGGAGAGCAGCAGGTTGAGGAGGATGAAGGGGTAGGGATCGAAGGCGCTGCTCATGCCGGCGATCAGGTTGATGCCGATCCACACCAGCAGCACGCTGCCGAACGAGATCAGGAACCACCAGCTGCCGCCGAAGGCCGCCATGTTGTCGGAGACACGGTCGGCAAAGGTCCGGTGTTCCTCAAACTCCTCCTCTGAGTTTTCGGAAATGGTGTCTTGTCTGGCGATCGATTCGACCACCTGGCGGTCGAGCTCGGAGAATTCGCCGTGCTCCTGCTGCAGAAGCTCCTCCATGTAGCGCATGCGGTAGCGGCCGAGCTCGGCGCGGCTGATGCGGGCGCCGGTCGGCAGGTCCGGGTGATCGGCGTGGATGCGGTCGGCGAGGCTCGGGCGCAGCGTGTCGATGCGCACGAGATCGCGCTTGCGGAATTTGCGGCCCGATATCGCCGACGGTTTTTTCTTGGGCTTGCCGCGTGATGCGCCTGGAGCGGATGGTTCCGAGTCGGGCACATCGGGCGTTTCGAGCTGCTCGTCCGAGGTCTGGTCGGCCTCGTGCTCGCCAATGATCGGCGCCTCGAAATATTCGCCGCCATTGTCGTTCTCTGCCGCCTGCTCGGGCGTTTTCGGGACGGTGCTCATGGTGCGGGCTCCTGCTGTGGTGCTGCGATGGACGATAAGCAGAGGTGGCGGCGCATAGCCAGCGCGGGACACGGATTTCGCATGCCGGACAAGTGGTTTTGATCGGAGAGGCGATGTGGCTGGCGACGGCGCGGTGAGGCATTGGAGATCGTCGTCATCCGTGGGCGACGCTCCGTCGCGAAGACCATGGGGTCTGCGCTGCGTTGCTTCGCTCCTTGCTCCGAGTCTGTGGAAGGACGGCACCGGCAACAAAAAACCCGCCTTGCGGCGGGTCACTGGCGCAAATCAGCACCATACGCAAGTTTATAGCATAGTTGCCGTCATCGGGCAATTGTCGAGGTCGGCGCCGCCCCTCATCGCCCTGCCGGGCACTTCTCCCCGTATAGTGACGGGGAGAAGGGGGGTGGCCGCAACGACGGTGTCCTTCTTGCAACGTTGATGATTGGCGAAACCGGCGACGAGAGCGCCCCTCTCCCCGTCACTATACGGGGAGAGGATGCCGGCAGGCAGGTGAGGGGCGGCATCAACGCCCGAAAAGGGAGATGGTGCGAGTTCGAAATCTGAATCGATTGCCCTGGCAGCCGGGGCAAGCCAGGCGCGAACCGCCCTGCTTCCTCACTACTGCTCGGCGAACATCAGCTTGGTCTTGGTGCCATCCATGGTCGGCGACAAACTCCGCTGGATCAGCGCTTCGACATGGTCGTTGCGCTGGCGGGCTGAGTCGGCGCCCATCACCACGACGATCAGGTTGCGGCCGTCGGCATTGTAGGAGGTGACGATGTTGAAGCCCGACGCCCTGATGTAGCCGGTCTTGATGCCGTCGACGCCGCGCACGCGGCCGAGCATGTCGTTGTGGCCGCGCACAAGCCTGCCGCGGAACATGAAGTCGCTTTCGGAGAAATAGTGGAATTGCTGGGGAAAGCGCTGATGAAGCGCCATGCCGAGCACCGCCATGTCGCGCGCCGTCGTCATCTGGCTGTCGTCGGGCAGGCCCGAGGCGTTGCGGAAGGTGGTGCTGGTCATGCCGATCTGGCGCGCCTTGGATGTCATCATGGCGGCGAACTGATCCTCCGAGCCGCCGAGATATTCGCCGACCGCCACCGCCACGTCGTTGGCCGATTTGACGACGATGGCGCGGATCGCCGAATCGACGTCGATACTCTCGCCGCGCCGGAAGCGCATCTTGGTCGGCGGCTGCGAGGCGGCATGGTCCGACACCGGGATCTGCGTCTCTTTGGTGACGCGACCGGCCTCCAGCGCCTCGAACAGCAGATAGAGCGTCATCATCTTGGTCAGCGAGGCCGGGTAGCGCTGCGCCGTCGAATTGACCTCGAACAGCTGCTTGCCGGTCCTGGCGTCGACGACGATGGCGGCATATTTCTGCGCCGGCGCCGGCACAGCCAGCACGCTGTCGGGCGGCGTCGTGGTGGTGCAGCCGGCAAGCAGCACCAGCAGGGCGAGTGCCGCAAAAACTCTCTGGATGAGCGGAAGGGGACGCAGGTTGGACAAGGGCAGGTCTGTTCTGGGGTCGGCTGTTGCTGAGATGAGACGAAGCTAACGTAACGCGGCTGTTGCGTCCATTTGGTTAATGCCGGTCATACAAAGGAATGTCATGCCCTCGCTTGGGTTCCTCGCCCCACAAGGGGGAGGGTGAAGGCAACCCTTGATGCAAAATGCCTGCCGCAGTGCTTGCGTAACCGCCGCCGAACGGGTTCTGTTTGCGCCTGCAGAATCGGTGAGAACGCAATGACCATCAGCACGATCAAGGCCAGGGGTATTTCGGTTTCGCTCGACCTCACGGTCGGCCACATCGCCGACATGGTCGTCGACGGTGGCGGGCGGCAGCTGAAGCCGCTGCACCGCGCGCCCTGGGTCGATGCGAACGAGACGCTGCCGGACAATTTGCCGGAAGGCACGGTTCGGCTGTCGGGCGATTTTCTCTGCGCGCCGTTTTCACGCAGCGATGTCGAGGAAGCGCCGCTGCATGGCTGGCCGGCCAACAGCACCTGGGATGTCGTCGAGAGCGCTGCGACAGGCGATGGCTGGCGCGCGGTCTACCGCCTGCGGCACAAGGTGATGGGCGCGAGCGTCGACAAGATCCTGACGCTGCGCGACGACCATCCCTTCCTCTACCAGGAGCATGAGTTTTGCGGCGGCCATGGCGCCATTTCGGTCGCGCATCACCCGATGACGTCGATGACCGGCGGCGGCAGGCTGGCCTTTTCGCCAAAGCGGTTTGCCGCGACGCTGGACGATCCGCTGGAGCCGGATCCCGCACGCGGCCGCTTCATGCTCGCCTATCCGGCACGCTCCGCCGATCTCAGCCATTTTCCCGCCGCCGGCGGCGGCACGCTTGATCTCACGGAATACCGTATGGACGACCGCCGCGAGGATTTCATCACCCTGGTCGAGGCCGATCATGGCGGGCCGGGCTGGACCGCGCTTGCGCGACAGGCCGAAGAGGACCTGGTGCTGGTGCTGAAGAACCCCGCCGAGCTGCCGATCACCATGCTGTGGCTCAGCAATGGCGGGCGCGACTACGCACCCTGGAGCGGCCGCCACCTTGGCGTGCTTGGCATCGAGGACGGCCGCGCTGCCGTCGGCCATGCCGCCTCGATCGGCGACAACTGGCTGAAGCGCGAAGGGGTGGCGACCGCCTTTGCGCTGGGCGAAGGCCAAAGCGTTTCCTTTCGCCATGTCATCGGCGCCATGCCGCTGTCCGGCGGCGAGCCGCCGCAGGAGGTCACGACGGCGGATGGCCGCATGCGGCTGGCAGCCGGCGGCTCGTCCTGGGAGGTTCCCTTCGACAGCGATTTCCTGCGCATCGGCCAGCCCGCGGCCGCCTGATGGGATTGCGCGAGCGCAGGGTTTGAAATTTCCACGAACTGCCGCCAAGATGTGGCCGAAATCATCATGCGGAACATGGTGGATCTGAAGCTCCTGCCAGCGAGGCTGTCATGTCCGAAATCGCCCATCTCGCCGCCACCATCTTCAAGCGTGCCGGCAAGGCAAACCGCTTCATCGTCGCCATTGCCGGGCCGCCAGGCTCCGGCAAGTCGACGCTGTCGGCGCGGCTGCATGACCTGCTGCCCGAAGGTGCTTCTGAAGTCGTGCCGATGGACGGCTTCCACTATGACGACGCCGTGCTCGAGCGGCGCGGCCTGCGCGCGCGCAAGGGCGCGCCGGAAACCTTCGACTTTGCCGGTTTTGAGGCCCTGCTGAAACGTATCCGGGCCGGCGAACCCGACATCGCCATCCCGGTCTTCGACCGCAACATGGAGCTGTCGCGCGCCGCCGCCTCGATCGTCGCCACCGAGACCAAATTCATCCTGGTCGAGGGCAACTACCTGTTGCTCGACGAAGAGCCGTGGTCGCGGCTGGCGCCGCTGTTCGATTTCTCGATCTTCGTCGACGTGCCGCGCAACGAGCTCGAGCGCCGCCTGCTTGAGCGCTGGCACGGGCACGGCCGCTCCGATGCGGATGCGCGCGCCTGGATCGCTTCCAACGACATGCCCAACATCGAGCGCGTGCTCGCCCGCCGCAGTGCCGCCGATCTGGTGATCGGCCTTTCCGCTTGATTCTACGGATTGCGCAAGGGGAACCTTAAGACTTTCAGGCCGTTATCGCCGACAAGGCAATTCTGCCAAAAGAGGGAGTCCGTGCGATGGCACAGAAGGCAAGAAAGCCCGCGCCCGCCAAGGGCAAGGCAACCCAATCCAAGGCAGGCGCCGGCCCGGCGATCACCGCCCGTTCGAAGGACGCCAAGCCGGCCTTTGGCAAGGCGGCGCCGAAGAAAGTGGTGCCGACAGCAGCAAAAGCCGCGCCGAAAGCCGCAAAGCCCAAAAAGGCTGCTAGCGCTGACGCCTCGATCTCGGGCAGCGCCATGCGCACGGTCAAGGCTGCGGCCAATGTAGCGGCGGGCGCGGTCGTCATCGCCGCCAGGGGCACCGCATCGTTTGCAGCCTCCATGGTCGGCAAGGGCGGCTCGAAAGCCAAGGCGAAGGCAAAGTAGCCTTCTCCAAGGCCTAGCTGACTTGCGTCAGGCTTTGGCGGGTATGGTCAGGCCCTTCTGCACCGCTGGCCGCGCCAGACCGCGTTCCAGCCATGTTCCCACATTGGTGAAATCGTCGAAGCCGACGAGTTCGCGCGCTTCGTAGAAGCCGATCAGGTTGCGCACCCAGCCGAGCAGCGAGATATCGGCGATGGTGTAGTCATTGCCCATGATCCACTTGCGCCCCTTCAGCCTGATGTCGAGCACACCGAGCAGTCGCTTTGATTCATCGCGATAGCGCTCCAGCGGGCGCTTGTCGGCGATCTCGCGGCCGGCGAATTTGTGGAAGAAACCGACCTGGCCGAACATCGGCCCGACTGAGGCCATCTGGAAGAACACCCACTGGATGGTCTCGTAGCGGCGCGCGGCGTCGACGGGCATGAGCAGGCCGGTCTTTTCGGCGAGGTAGAGCAGGATGGCGCCGGATTCGAACAGGCCGATCGGCTTGCCGTCGGGACCGTTCGGATCGATGATCGCCGGTATCTTGCCGTTGGGATTGAGCGACAGGAATTCCGGCGTCCAGCTTTCGTTCTGGCCGATGTTGACCCAATGCGGCTCGTAGGGCAGGCCGAGCTCTTCCAGGGCAATCGATATCTTCACGCCGTTCGGCGTTGTCGCGGAATAGAGCTGGAGCTGGTCGGGATGCCTGGCCGGCCAGCGTGTTGCAATCGGAAAGGCGGACAGGTCAGCCATGGAAAACTCCTGAATGGGGATTTGGCGTCGAGCGGCGCGGTTTTGGCGGGTCCACGCAGAATTAGGGGCGCGGCCGATCCTGATCAATATGTCAGCAGCAGTTTCGCCGTGCACGGACAGTCGCAGGAATTTGTGGGTATGGCAGCACGCCTCTCGCGATGGCCATCAACGCGGCGGCAGTCGGCGCGTCAAACTACCCACGGACGGGTCCACCATGTCATGGATTGCCCGCCGGACATCCAAGTGACAACAGGGGCGGCAACGGCCGGCTACCCCTGGCGAGGTCGACCCGAATTATGCGCAAGACAGGCATATCTTTCGCGGCTAATGTTCCAGCGCCGCAGGGAGGCAACGGCCGATGACGAGGCAAGAAACTCTGGCCAACGCCACCCGTCTCGGGCCGGTCCATCTGCGCGTCGTCGACATTCCAGCCGCTTTGCCGGTCTGGCGTGACGTCGTCGGCCTCTCGACGCTGACCAGGGACAGCGGGATCGTCGAACTCGGCGTCGACGGCAAGACCCTTATCGTGTTGCACGCTGGAGCAACAACCGTCCTGCCGCCAAAGTCCCGCGATCTGTTTCATGTCGCCATTCATGTCACGACACGCAAGGAATTGGCCCGGGTCGCAGCCCGGCTGCGTGCCTCAGGCCTGAGGCACGGCGCCCAGGATCATCTGATCTCGGAATCCCTTTACGTTTCCGATCCATCAGGCAACGGGATCGAGATCTGCTTCGACACGCCCGGGCGCCTCGCCTCCAGGGAAGAGACGGCTGGCGGCGGTGTTTCGCTTGTCGCCAAGGACGGCACAAGGCATTCCGGCCTCGAACCTCTGGATATCGATCGATTGCTGCAGGAGCTTGGCACGGCGGACCGTGTCAAGGTTCCGCTGGCGGCGGACAGCTTCATCGGCCACATTCATATGCGTGCGCGGTCGCCCGAAACGTTGATGGCGTTCTACCTCGGCGTGCTTGGCTTCAAGCCACATATCCAGTCTGCAACGTTTGGCCTGTTCGACTGCGGCACCGGGGAACGCCCGCACATGGTGGCATTCAACATCTGGGCTCGCGACGAGTTGAAAGAGCCACCGCTCGGCGCGGCAGGTCTCGAGCATTTTACCATCGTGCTTCCTACCCAGGAAGACCTCTCGGCCATCGCGCGACGTCTCGACGATGCGCACATGCCCTCGCTGCAAATGAACGGGGCGCTGGACCTCTCCGATCCCGAGGGAAACCGCCTGCGGGTGGTGCTCGCAAGCGATTGACGTGACGGCTGTGGGCCTGAGCCAGGAGGGACAATGGTGATAAGGGTAATCGGAACGGGCTTTGGCCGGACAGGAACGGACTCGATGCGCGAGGCGCTGACGATCCTTGGCTTCGGTCCCTGTCACCACATGTTCGAAGTCATGGCCAATGACGACCAGAAGCGGCTTTGGCGTGCGCTGGCGAAGGGCGCGGCACCAGACTGGAACCAGCTGTTTGCGGGCTACGCGTCCTGCATCGACTGGCCCTCGGCGTACTATTGGCGTGACCTGATTGAGTTCTATCCCGACGCACGGGTCATCCTGACATACCGATCGCCGGAAAGCTGGTGGACAAGCTTTGAGAAAACGATCCTGGCAGGTATCAGCCAGAGCACGGATCAGGAATCGCTGGGTCTTGCCTTGATCTCCAGGCAGGTCTTCGACAGCCGGCCGCACGATCGCGCCAATGCCATGGCCGTCTACGAAGCCAATGTAAGGGCGGTCGTTGCGACAGTGCCGTCAGGTCGGCTGCTGGTCCACAATCTGGGAGACGGATGGGAGCCGCTCTGCCTGCATCTTGGCGTGCCAGTGCCGGACCAGCCCTATCCCAATCGGAATAACACCAAGGACTTTCAGTCGGCTCTTGCACAGAACTAATTTGATCGTCCTGCAAGGTCGCTTGGCGGACGTTCTGCACGCGACCGTTACGCCTCGTTCAACTAGCCGCAATATCAGGCAGATGTAACCACGGGTCCGGTCAGGATCGCCTGGGATCAGACAGCCTTGAAGGCCAGCACCGCATTGGTGCCGCCGAAAGCGAAGCCGTTGCTGATCGCGGTGCGCACCTTGCGCTCGCGCGCCACATTCGGCGTGACGTCGAGGTCGCAATCGGGATCGGCCTCGCGAAAATTGGCGGTCGGCGGCACGATGCCTTCGCGGATCGCATTCACGCAGGCGATCATCTCCAATGCACCCGATGCGCCGAGGCAATGGGCGTGCATCGACTTGGTCGACGACACGGAAAGCTTGTAGGCATGGTCGCCGAAGACGCGCTTGATCGCCGCCGTCTCGATCTGGTCGTTGGCCTTGGTGCCGGTGCCGTGGGCATTGAGATAGTCGACATCCTCGGGATTGAACCCGGCGTCGGCCAGGCAGGCGCGCATGGCGGCCGTTGGTCCGTCGATGGTCGGCGCGACGATGTCGGACGCGTCGGCGGAGAGGCCGGCGCCGGCAATTTCGGCAAGGATGGTGGCGCCGCGCGCCATGGCGTGCTCATAGGTCTCCAGCACCGCCATGCCGGCGCCCTCGCCGAGCGACAGGCCCTGGCGATCGGCCGAAAATGGCCGGCAGGTGTCGGGCGCCAGCACGCGCAAGGCTTCCCAGCCCTTCAGGATACCCCAGACCAGTGGCGCATCGGTGCCGCCGGCGACCATGACGTCGGCACGGCCGAGCCTGATCTGGTCGACGGCCGAGGTGATGGCGTGGTTGGACGACGAGCAGGCCGAGGTGACGCCGAAGACCGGGCCGCGCAGGCCGAGATTCATGCTGACGTGGCCGGAGGCCGCACTTGGCATCACCTTTGGCACGGTGAAGATGCCGGCGCGATTCTTGCCCTCGATCAGGATAGCCCGATAGCTTTCTTCGATCGCCTCCCAGCCGCAGACGCCGACACCAACGACGGTGCCCATCCGATAGGTGGTGGCCTCATTCGAAACCAGGCCGGACTGCTGCATGGCTTCCCTGGCTGCGATCGTCGCCAACAGGCTGAAGCGGTCCATCGACACGGTCTGCTTGCGGTCGATGCCGTGATCGGGAAGTGTCTTGATTTCGCAGCCGACCTTGACCTTCAGGTCATGCAGCTGCGGACTTGTGATCTGGCCGATGGCCGAGCGGCCGGCGCGCATCTCGTTCCAGATCGCAGGCGCGCTGGTGCCGAGCCCGCAAATGCCGCCCATGCCGGTGATGACAACGCGCTGCCGCATTCAGGTCAGGCTTTTTTTCGCGATCAGCGCGCGGACGGCTTCGACCATATCGCCGACATTCTTCAGATTGCTCCAGGCGTCGACCGTGTTCATCTCGATCTCGATGCCATACTCTTCCTCAAGATCGAAGATGATCTCCGTCAGTTCGAGCGAATGGATACCAAGCGAGGTCAATTCGGTGGTGGTGGTGATTTCTTCGCCGCCCGGCTCGGCATGAGCCTTGATCTTCGCGATGATATCCGTTGCCAGCTGGTCGGCCATTCGGTTTCTTCCCCACTATGTCACGTTTCCCGACGCCAACTGAGCAGCGCCCCTTTTTCTCCTGGTATCAAGCCGCCGTCGTCGTTTTATACCCCCGCCAAGCGCTGCATGACCGTACCAAGGTGGTTCCCTCTATAGAAACCGAAACGTTGTCAAGCAACAAGCTATATCGAACTCCAGGTCGACAAAGCCGCCGGAGTGCTTAACGTGCAGGCATGGATACGGTTGAACATGGCGGGATTTCGACGCAGCGCGTTGCGGGCGTGGCGCGGCTTTCCTGCGCTCTCAGTGAGGGTCGCACGCGCCTGCGGCGCCTCTATCAGGACGGTGCCGCCAAGATAAGGATGCCTTCTGTCTCGGCCGATCCGCTCGAAGCGGTGCTGATCAACACCGCCGGCGGGATGACCGGCGGCGACCGTATCGCCTGGGACGTCGATGTCGGCGCGGCTGCTTCGGCGTCGATCACGACCCAGGCCTGCGAGAAGATCTACCGAGCGGCATCCGACCGTGCCGAAGTGCGGGTCAATCTGTCGGTCGGCGAAAACGGCCGCATCGCCTGGCTGCCGCAGGAAACCATCGTTTTCGACCGGGCAGCCTTTGTCCGCACGCTCGACGTCGAGCTTGCCGTCGGCGCCGAGGCGCTGGTGCTGGAAGCCGCCGTCTTCGGCCGCCTGGCGATGGGCGAACGCGCCACGCAGGGGCATTTCCACGACCGCTGGCGTGTGCGCCAGGATGGCTCCCTCATTCATGCCGAGGATTTCCGCATCGGACCCGATATCGCCGCCACGCTCGACCGCCCGGCGGTAGCCGGTGGCGCGACCGCGATGGCGACGCTGCTTTTGGTGTCGCCGCGGGCCGAAGCCCTGCTCGATCCGGTTCTGGCGATCGTCGGCGACCACGGCAGCGCCAGTGTCTGGAGCGTGCAGAAATCTGGCAAGCTTCTTGCGAGGCTCTACGCTGGGGATGGCTACCAGCTGCGCCAACGGCTGGTTCCACTCGTCGAATTGCTCAACGGAAGAGCGGGGTTGCCCAAATTATGGTCACTGTAGGCCTGTCGCTACCAGCTTGGGAAAACGCATGAACCTGACGCCGAGGGAAAAGGACAAGCTGCTGATCGCCATGGCGGCGATCGTGGCGCGCAAGCGGCTTGAACGCGGCGTCAAGCTCAACCATCCGGAGGCGATCGCGCTGATCACCGACTTCGTCGTCGAGGGTGCCCGCGACGGCCGCCCGGTCGCCGAACTGATGGAGGCCGGCGCCCACGTCGTGACCCGCGCGCAAGTCATGGAAGGCATCGCCGAGATGATCCACGACGTGCAGGTCGAGGCGACGTTCCCCGACGGCACCAAGCTGGTGACCGTGCACGAACCGATCCGGTGAGGAGAGAAGAATGCTTGAGCTGCGCCCCAACTGCGAATGCTGCGATAAGGACCTGCCGCCGGAGGCGGCGGACGCATTGATCTGCACCTTCGAGTGCACCTTTTGCATCGACTGCGTGGAACAGGTGTTGGGCGGCGTCTGCCCCAATTGCGGCGGCAATTTTTCGGCGCGGCCGATCCGGCCGGCGGCGATGCTGAAGAAATATCCGGCGTCGACCAGGCGCGTTCTCAAGGCCGAAGGCTGCGGCCCCCCGCAAGGCCGCGTGAACAGCACGACCGGCCCAACGAAAGGCAAATAGAATGATCCCTGCCAAACGCCTATGCCTGTCGGCGATCCTCCTGCTGGCCGCTTCCATACCGGCCTATGCCCATGTCGGCATCGGCATCGGCACCACCTCCTCCTTCGCGGCCGGCTTCATGCACCCGCTCTCCGGCCTCGATCACATGACGGTGATGATCGCCGTCGGACTGTGGGCCGCGCTCAAGGGCGGCAAGGCGATTCTTGCCTGGCCGGCGGCCTTTGTCGGCGTCATGCTGGTCGGCGGTGTGCTCGGCATGCTGCATATGCCGCTGCCCTTCGTCGAGCCGGGCATACTGGCATCGGTCGTGGCGCTCGGACTGCTGGTGGCGCTGGCGGTCGATCTGCCGGTCTCGGCCGGCGTCGCCATCATTGGCCTGTTCGCGCTGTTCCACGGCCACGCCCACGGCACCGAAGTGCCGGAGAATGCCGGCGGGCTTGAATACATGGCCGGCTTTGCCATCGCCACAGCGGCTCTCCATGCCACCGGCATCGCCGCCGGGCTCGGTCTTGGTATCCGGTTCCGTGGCCTGGCCCGCGCCGCGGGTGCCGCCTGCGCTGCGGTTGGTCTCGGCCTCGTCTTCGGCGTTCTGTGAGGGGTGGCGATGATCCCCGGCGAAGTCATTACGGTGAGCGGCGACATCGAGCTGAACAAGGGCCTGCCGACCGTCACCCTGAAAGTCGCCAACAGCGGCGACCGGCCGATTCAGGTCGGCAGCCACTACCATTTTTTCGAGACCAATAAGGGGCTGAAGTTCGACCGCGAGCGTGCCAGAGGCATGCGCCTCGACATCGCCGCCGGCACGGCCATGCGCTTCGAGCCAGGACAGGAGCGCGACGTCACGCTGGTGCCGCTTGGCGGCAAGCGCGAGGTCTACGGATTTCAGCAGAAGGTGATGGGCAAGCTGTGAGATCTCCCAGCGTGCTCAGCTCAGTTCGACGGCTTGGCCGCAGCGTAGATGACGATCTTTCCGGGATCGCCGAATTCGACGGCGAGAATATCCTGCGCAAGCACGCGCCGCGATTCGATGGCGTTGAACAGCAGCGCGTTGGCCTCGATCTCCTTGCGCAGCTCCGCGATGTCGTCCTGATGCTGTCTGACCTTGCTCTCGATCGCTGGCGGCGGGCCGCCTTCAATGCGCGCGGCGTCCGTGAGGAACACGATATCCACCTTGTCAAGCTTGGACGTCTTGCGCACCGTGCCGATGTTTTCACGCGTCCGGTCGATTGCCGTGTTGACGTTTCCGGCTTCGGCGGTGGTCTTGGCTTCTTCCTGCTTGACCTGCGAGCCGATGATGCGGTTGACGGTCTCCGTGCTTTCCAGCCCTTGCGCCTTCGGTCCGGCAGCAGAACCTGCCACCGCCAGGAATGCCATGGCGGTGGCCGCCTGCAGCCGTCTTTTGGGAGAAAAGGTGGTCGCCATCGCTCGCTCCTGAGAGACGTCGTTTCGGGGCGCGGTTTAGCGCGAAAGAAGCAAAACGATTCCCGTCCGGCGAAGGTTCCTTTGCCGATGCGGCCGGCGGGCTGGATACCGGCCCGCCGCGCCGCTTTGTCAGCTCGCCTTCTTGGTGATCAGGGTCAGTGCGCCATTGGGTTGCATGCTGGCGGCGACGACTTGCGCCGAACTGAGCCCCTTGGCCTCCAGCGCCGACTTCACCTTGGGCGTGGCGTCGATCGAGCTACGCAGTTTCTTCAAGCCGTCATCGCCACGCTGGGCAATCACCTGGTTGACCTGTGTCTGGGTGTCCTTTGGCAGCTCGGTGATGTCGACGATGTTGACGCTCTGGATCGTCGGCACGGCCGACTGGGCGCTAGGGGCGGCTGGAGCAGGCGCGGTCGGCGCCGGAGCGGGCTGTTGCGCGGGCTGCTGTTGGGCACTGGCGGCACCCGCCAGCATCAGGCTGGCGGCGGCGGCAAGAACTATCGTTTTGCGCATGGATTTTCCTTTCCATCGATTGGCAAACGGTCGGTTTGGGGTGACGCCCCAAGCTCAACCGCCAAATGGGATCAGAAGGTGTCGCCGAGCGGGTCATTCCATGACCATTGGATGGCGGCAATGTGCAGCCGGGCTTCAATCAAACCGCATTTTGGCAAACCGCATTTCGGGAGCAATCGCTGATGGCCAGAATTACCCGCGCCGCCTACGCGCAGATGTATGGCCCGACGGTCGGCGACAGAGTGCGGCTTGCCGACACCGAGCTGTTCATCGAGGTGGAGAAGGATCTCACCATCCATGGCGAGGAGGTGAAATTCGGCGGCGGCAAGGTGATCCGCGACGGCATGGGCCAGAGCCAGGTTTCCAGAGCGCAAGGCGCTGTCGACTCCGTGATCACCAACGCGCTGGTGGTCGACGCCAGCGCCGGCATCTTCAAGGCCGATATCGGTCTGCGAGATGGGCGCATCGCTGCGATCGGGAAGGCCGGCAATCCTGATACTCAAGATGGCGTCACCATCATCATCGGCCCCGGCACCGAGATCATCGCCGGCGAAGGCAAGATCCTGACCGCCGGCGGCTTCGACGCGCATATCCACTTCATCTGCCCGCAGCAGATCGAGGAAGCGCTGATGAGCGGCATCACCACCATGCTCGGCGGCGGCACCGGCCCGGCGCACGGCACGCTGGCGACCACCTGCACGCCGGGGCCATGGCACATGGCCCGCATGATCCAGTCCTTCGATGCCTTCCCTATGAACATCGGCCTGTCGGGCAAGGGCAATGCTTCGCTGCCTGCAGCACTCGAGGAAATGGTGCTGGGCGGCGCCTGTTCGCTGAAGCTGCACGAGGACTGGGGCACGACGCCGGCGGCGATCGACTGCTGCCTGTCGGTCGCCGACGACTACGACGTGCAGGTGATGATCCACACCGACACGCTGAACGAGTCCGGCTTCGTCGAAAACACTGTGGCGGCGATCAAGGGCCGCACCATCCACGCCTTCCACACCGAGGGCGCCGGCGGCGGCCATGCGCCTGACATCATCAAGATCTGCGGGCTGCCCAACGTCATCCCGTCCTCGACCAATCCGACGCGGCCCTACACGGTCAACACGCTGGCCGAGCATCTCGACATGCTGATGGTCTGCCATCATCTGTCGCCGTCAATCCCCGAAGACATCGCCTTTGCCGAAAGCCGCATCCGCAAGGAGACCATCGCGGCGGAAGACATCCTGCATGACATCGGTGCCTTCTCGATCATCTCGTCGGACAGCCAGGCCATGGGCCGCGTCGGTGAAGTTGCGATCCGCACCTGGCAAACCGCCGACAAGATGAAGCGCCAGCGCGGCTCGCTGCCGCAGGAAACCGGCAACAACGACAATTTCCGCGTCCGCCGCTACATCGCCAAATACACGATCAATCCGGCCATCGCGCATGGGCTGTCGAAGGACATCGGCTCGATCGCGGTCGGCAAACGCGCCGACCTGGTTCTGTGGAACCCGGCCTTCTTCGGCGTCAAGCCGGACATGGTGCTGATCGGCGGCATGATCGCCGCCGCCCCGATGGGCGACCCCAACGCCTCGATCCCGACGCCACAGCCAATGCACTACCGGCCGATGTTCGGCGCCTATGGCAAGGCCAGGACCAACTCATCGGTGACCTTTGTTTCGAAGGCAGCGCTCGAATCCGGCCTGCACGGCAGGCTGGGTGTCGACAAGCAGTTCGTCGCCGTCGAAAACACCCGCGGCGGCATCGGCAAGCATTCGATGGTGCTCAACGACGCCACGCCGCATGTCGAGGTCGACCCGGAAACCTACGAGGTCCGCGCCGACGGTGAATTGCTCACCTGCGAGCCGGCGACGGTGCTGCCGATGGCACAGCGGTATTTTCTGTTCTGAAGCGGCGATCCGACCGGGCGAGCATTATCCGTTGCAGCCCTTGGTGGGAGGCAGCAATATGCGGCCAACCAACAGCTGCATTGTGATCAAGCATGGCCACCGAAATCGCTTCCGCCCACGACATCTTCCCGCATATCCGCATCGTCATGGGCATGGTGATCGGGCTTGGCGTCGCCCGCCTGCTGTCGGGGGTGGCGCGCATCGTCCAGCATCCCGGCCAGTACAAGCTCTATACCGTGCATCTGGCCTGGGTCGTCTCGGTGCTCCTGATGCTGGTGCATTTCTGGTGGTGGGAGTTCGGCCTCTACGCCATCGAGACCTGGACCTTCGGCAAATACCTGTTCATCATTTTCTATGCGATCACGCTGTTCCTGCTCTGCGCGCTTTTGTTTCCCGATTCGATGCTGGACTACACGAGCTACGAGGATTTCTTCTATTCGCGCCGGGCCTGGTTCTTCGGCCTGCTGGCGGCGACCTACCTGCTCGACGTGGTCGACACGCTGCTGAAAGGACCGGAGCATTTCGCCCGCTTCGGCAACGAGTACCTGTTCCGCACGCCGGTCTTCGTCGCGCTCTGCATCGCCGCGATCCTGGTGCGCGATCGCCGCTTCCACATCGCCTTTGTCACGGCGGCGCTCATCTATCAGATATCGTTCATCCTGCGGCTCTTCGACACCATCGTCTGAGCGAACGCGATGGTCTAGGTTGTTCGGGAAAGGCAGGTTTGCGCATGTACAAAGCCGTTGGATCGCGTGGATCCCGGGTCAGCCGCGTTCTCTGGATGCTCGAGGAACTCGGGCAACCCTATGAATTCGTCGAGGTGAAGCTGCGCTCGCCGGAAGCCTACACACTCAACCCTTCGGGCAAGGTGCCGATCCTGATCGACGGCGAGCTGACGGTGACGGATTCGGCGGCGATCTGCGTCTATCTCGCCGACAAGCACGCGGACAAGGGCATGGGCGCCAATCCGGGCCTTGCCGGCCGCGCCGAGATGGATTCCTGGATGCATTTTGCCCAGAGCGAGTTTGAGGCGCCGCTGTGGAACAAGCTGCGCCACCGCTTCCTGCTGCCGAAGGAAATGCGGGTCGATGTCGGTCCTGCGGCGACCTATGACTTCGTCTCGGAGCTTAAGGCGCTAGATCGCCGGCTGGGCGACAAAACGTTTGCGCTGGGCGAGCGGTTTTCGGCAGTCGACGTGCTGTTGGGCGACATGGGCAACTGGGCCCGCGCCGGAAAATTCCCGATCGAGTCCGAGCGCGTCAACGCCTATTTCGACCGCGTGCTGGCGCGGCCCGCTCGCGCACGAGCGCAGGCTAACGGAGGCTCCATGAAATGAAGCTCAACCTCAACACCGACTTCACCAAATTCCCGCGCGCCATCTCGGTGCTGACCCCGGGCAACGCCGGAACCACCCTGCCGTCCGGCCGTGCCGTGCTCGCCCATGACGAGCGGCATCTGCGTCGCCGGGCCATCGAACTTGCCGACGGCAGCAAGGTGCTGGTCGATCTGCCCGAACCCGTCGCCTTGAATGATGGCGACCGGCTGGTGCTGGAGGATGGCGGCCATATCGAGATCATCGCGGCGCCGGAAGATGTCTACGACATCCGGGCTCGCGACAGCGTGCATCTGGCCGAGCTCGCCTGGCACATCGGCAACCGTCATCTTGCGGCGAGCATCGAAGCCGGGCGCATCCTCATCCTGCGCGACCATGTCATCAAGGCGATGCTGGAGGGGCTCGGCGCGACGGTGATCGACGTTTCCGAGCCGTTCAAGCCGGTGCGCGGCGCCTATTCCGGGCAAAGCCACGATCACGGCCATGCGCATGCCCATAACCACGCCGAAGCGCACAGCCATTCTCATAGCGAATCGCATTCCCATTCGCACAGTCATGCTGGCCACCACCACGACCATGACTGACCAGCCCTCGCACATCGCCCTGCTGCGGCTGATGGCGTGGTTGTCGCCTTCCTTTCCGGTCGGGGGCTTTTCCTACAGCCATGGCCTCGAGCGCGCGGTGCATGACGGGCTGGTTGCCGATGCCGAGAGTCTCGCCGGCTGGCTGGAAACGCTGGTCGAGATGGGTTCGGGCTGGAACGACGCCGTGCTGTTCGCTGAGAGCTGGCGCCGCGCACGCCACACTGGCGATCTCGATGAAATAACGGCACTCGCCGAGGCGCTGGCCGGCTCGCGCGAACGCCACACCGAGACCATGCTGCAAGGCGCCGCCTTCCTCAAAGCGGCAGCGGCCTGGTCAAATCCGGTGCTGGAGCGCTTGCCGGCCGAATGCGCCTATTGCGTTGCCGTCGGCGCCATTGCCGGCGGCAATTCAATTGCGCTTCAGAATGCGCTGTCCGCCTTCCTGCAGACCTTCTTTTCCAACCTCGTCCAGGCTGCGATCCGGCTTGGTGTCGTCGGACAGAGCGGCGCGACCATGTTGTTAGCCGGCTTCGAGCCATTGGCCCTGGCGACCGCAGCCCGCGCCGCGCGCTCGACACTGGATGATCTCGGCGGCTGCGCGTTCGTTTCCGATGTCATGGCGATGAAGCACGAAACCCAGTATTCGCGATTGTTCCGCTCATGATCCTTCTCGCCTTCTCGCTTTCGACCATCCTGCTGCTGATCACCGCCCTGCATGTCTATTGGGGCCTTGGCGGCATCTGGCCAGGCCAGGATGCGGCCTCCTGCGCTCGTGCCGTTGTCGGTTTTCGCGGCGTCGAGGAGATGCCGACGCCGTTCGCCAGTTTCGCCGTTGCCGCCTGTCTCGGCCTGGCGACGCTGTGGCCGCTGGCGCTCATCGGCTTCTTTGCTTCGCCCTTTCCCAAGGAGGGTCTCGCCGCCACTTCGCTGCTCATCGGGCTGGTGTTCCTGGGACGCGGCATAGCCGGTTTCACGCCATGGTGGCGGCGGCTGACGCCGGAACAGCCTTTCGCGCGGCTCGACCTGCGCTACTATTCGCCGCTGTGCCTGTTGATCGGGCTCGGCTTTGCCATCCTCGCCATCACAGAGTTTCCCGCATGACACAGACAAATGGCCCGCTGCGCGTCGGCATCGGTGGTCCGGTCGGTTCGGGCAAAACGACTCTGACCGAAAAACTGTGCAAGGCGCTGCGCGACGAGTTTTCTATCGCGGTCGTCACCAACGACATCTACACCAAGGAAGACGCCATGATGCTGGCACGGCTGCAGGCGCTGCCCGAGGATCGCATCATGGGTGTCGAGACCGGCGGCTGCCCGCACACCGCGATCCGCGAGGATGCCTCGATCAATCTGCAGGCGATCGCCGAGATGAACAGGAAATTCCCGGATCTCGACATCGTCTTCATCGAATCCGGCGGCGACAACCTCGCCGCCACCTTCTCGCCCGATCTCGCCGACCTGACGCTCTATGTCATCTCGGTTTGCCAGGGCGAGGAGATCCCGCGCAAGGGCGGGCCAGCGATCACCCGCTCCGATTTCCTGGTGATCAACAAGAGCGATCTCGCTCCTTACGTGAACGTCAACCTCGATGTCATGGAGAGTGACGCCGGTCGCATGCGCGGCAAGCGGCCGTTCGGCTTCACCGATCTGTCGCGCGGCAAAGGGCTGCAGGAGGTGATCGATTTCATCGTCGAGCATGGCGGCCTGCGAGCCGGCGCTGCTGCCAGCACGGTTGCATGAGATAGCCATCCCTGCACCAACCAAAACCGGTTGCGGGCATGGGCTGGTCACGGCATTCTTGCCAAAACCGGAGGAATTTCGATGAGCATCGCCCGCCTGCAAAAGGAAACGCTGACCAACCTGCCCTTCTATGAGGAGCGCGTCGATCTTGCCGCTGCCTTCCGCTGGACGGCGCGGCTCAACATGCACGAGGCTGTCGCCAATCATTTCTCGCTAGCCGTCAATGACGACGGCACGCAGTTCCTGATGAATCCCAACCAGGTGCATTTCTCGCGCATCAAGGCGAGCGACCTTTTAATGATCGATGCCAACGACCCGGATACGCTCTCAGGCCCGGACGCGCCCGATCCGACGGCGTGGGGACTGCACGGCGCCATCCATCGCAATGTCCGCCACGCGCGCTGCGTCATGCATGTCCATTCGATCCACGCCACGGTGCTGGCATCGCTCGCCGACTCTCGCCTGCCGCCGATCGACCAGAATTCGGCGATGTTCTTCAACCGCCATGTCGTCGATGCGCATTATGGCGGACTGGCCTTCGAGGAGGAGGGCGAGCGCTGCTCGCAGCTTCTCGTCGATCCCAAGGTCAAGGTGATGGTGATGGGCAATCACGGCGTGCTGGTCATCGGCGATACGGTCGCCGATGCCTTCAACCGCATGTTCTATTTCGAGCGCGCCGCCGAGACCTACATCAAGGCGCTATGGACCGGGCGCCCGCTGCGCACGCTGTCCGATACTATCGCCGAAAAGGCGGCAAGCGAGATGGACGACTATCCCGGCCAGGCCGAACGCCATCTCAGCGAGCTGAAGGCGATCCTCGACGAGCAGGAACCGGTCTACCGGAATTGATGGCCTACAGGCCTAGTTCTGCCCGGAGCTGATCGGCGCTGTTGATGACGACGGCGCCGGGCGGGCCTTCCATCGGCGCTTCCGGCCAGAAAATCGTCTTCATTCCCGCCGCCAGCCCCGCCATGGCGCCCGGCCAGCTGTCGTCGATGGCCACGGCCTGCGCGGGATCGACATCGGCTAGATAGGCGGCGCGCAGGAACGGCTCGGCATGCGGCTTGCCTTCGCGCACGTCGTTACGGCTGATCGTCTTCATGCCGGGGTAGGTCAGGCCGACCATGCTCAGATTGGCGTCGACGATCATCCGGTCCGAATTCGAGACCACGGCCTGCGCCACGCCCCTTTCGCGCAGCTCATTGAAGATCTCGATCGCACCGGGACGCGGCTGCAAGCGCTCGACCAGCGGCAGATAGTGCTCGTATTTGCGCACGATCCAGTCGTCGAAGGGCAGATCCAGGCCGAACTCGTCGCGCATCATCTCGTAGACCGGCCAGGCGGCAACGCCCAGCACGCGCTCATGCAGATCATCAGGCGGCACGAGGCCGACATTGCGCATCGCGGCCACCAAGGCTGCCTCGTGCAGCGGTTCGCTGTCGACCAGCGTGCCATCCATATCCCAGAAAACCGCTTTCGGTGTCATGCAGCGCTCCTTTTTGCGATCCCTTAAAGGGTTTGAGCCGGGAGATAAACCTTCGGGATCGAAGAACCGGCCGCCTACCGGGACCGCAACCGCGCTTCTTTGCCTGACACCGACATCTTGGAAGAAGGAAATTTGGCCCCGCCTGCGCCGGCGGGCGGCAAGCAATTGCCCTGGAGATTGACAATTGCGCAGCGGGCCGTTCCCTGCGAAAGTGGGCGTGGGCCGCTCTCATGACCGGCGGTTTCGGGAGGCAGGACGTGAATACCCGGCAGGATGGTGGCAGCAACAGGCTGGACGACGCGGCGCGCGCCGGCTGGCTTTATTATGTTGCCGGCAACACACAGGACCAGATTGCCGCCACGCTCGGCATCTCGCGGCAGACAGCGCAGCGGCTGGTATCACTGGCGGTGTCCGAGGGCCTGATCAAGGTTCGCGTCGATCATCCGATCGCCAACTGCCTTGATCTGGCGGCACGGCTGAGATCGCGCTTCGCGCTCGATCTGGTCGAAGTGGTGCCGAGCGATCCGAATTCATCCTCTACGACGATCGGCATCGCCGAGGCGGCTGCCGCCGAGATCGAGCGGCGGCTGCGGTCACCGACCCCGATCGTCATGGCGATCGGCACCGGGCGCACGCTGAAGGCGGCGATCGAGCAGCTGCCGCCGATGGAATGTCCGCAGCACAAGGTGGTGTCGTTGACCGGCAACATCTCGCCGGACGGCTCGGCCGCCTTCTACAACGTCATCTTCACCATGGCCGACAGGGTCAAGGCGCGCTCCTTTCCGATGCCGCTGCCGGTCATCGCCTCATCGCCGGAGGAGCGCGAGATGCTGCTCAACCAGCCGATGATCCAGCCGACGCTGGCGCTGGCGGCCGAGGCCGACGTCACCTTCATCGGCATTGGCGATCTCGGCCCCAAGGCGCCGCTCTATGAGGACGGCTTCATTTCGGAGAGCGAATTGAAGGCGCTGCAGAAGGCCGGCGGCATTGCCGAGATCGTCGGCTGGGTGTTCGACCGCGAAGGCCGCATGATCGAGGGCATTACCAACGACCGGGTGTCGTCGGCTTCGCTGCCGTCGCGCGAAAAATCGCTGGTCATCGCATTGGCGATGGGCGAACGAAAGCTGCCGGGCATACTGGCGGCCGCCAACCGGCGGCTGATCAATGGCCTCATCACCGATGAGCGGACCGCCGCTGCCCTGCTGGCCAGCGTCTGACGGGGTCGCCTTTGTTTGTGGGGCATGGCAGCTTAGCAACAGATTTGCGATAAAGTCAGCCGAGCTATCTGTGCCGGCCGAAAGGGTCGTTGCCATCGAGGAAGCCGAGGTCGCGCTGCAGATGCGGCGACAGATCCCTGACGTCCAGATGTGCCCTCCTTTTTATCGCGAACCAGCCAAATCCGTCCGTGAGCCACGAAATCCAACGATGATCCGGGGTGGGAGTGCATTTTTGCTGCGCCATGGTCATGATCGTCAACCTCCGCTATCCTGAACCCGAATGATGGGTTGATGCTGTATGTCGGTCTTGCCGGCCGCCTTAGCCAATCGAACATTGATCATGGCCCATAAGGAGGCCTTATGCCTGACCTCAGCTCGCGACAGGTTTCGCAACTCCCCCCGTTGCAGGCGATCAGGGTGTTCGACGCGGTGGCGCGGCATCTTTCCTTCACCAAGGCCGCCGGCGAACTCGGCATGACGCAGGCAGCGGTCAGCTATCAGATCAAGGTGCTGGAAGAGCGCGTCGGCTCACCGCTGTTCCTGCGCCGGCCGCGCCAGATCGCGTTGACCGAGGCCGGACAACGTCTGGCGCCCGCTGTCGGCGAAGCCTTTGCCATTCTTGGCCAGGCCTATGCCGCGGCGCGCGCCGGCGCCGACGGGTTGCTGTGCGTCACCACCGTGCTGACCTTTGCCTCGAACTGGCTGGCGCACCGGCTGGGATCGTTCCAGATCGCTCATCCCGCACTTGCCGTGCGGCTCGAGACGTCGAGCCGCCTGACAGACTTTGCCCGCGAGGATACCGATATCGCCATCCGCTCGGGCGGCGGCAAATGGCCTGGCCTGGAGGCACACAAGCTGCTCGATGCCGATTTCACGCCGATGCTGAGCCCGAAGCTCGCGGCAAGCATCGGTGGCGTCAACGAACCGGCCGATCTCCTGCGGCTGCCGATCCTCGATCCCGGCGACATCTGGTGGACGGAGTGGTTTTCGGCGGCCGGCGTGCACTCGCACGATCTTGCCAGACGACCCGGCAGCAGCATGGGCGCGCAGGCTTATGAGGCCAATGCGGCAATCGCTGGCCATGGCGTGGCGATCCTGACCAGGGCGCTGTTCAAGGCGGAACTCGCCGACGGCCGCCTGATCCAGCCTTTCGACCTGGTCGGCGACGACGGCCACGCCTACTGGCTGGTCTATCCCCAGGCGCGCCGCACCGTGCCGAAGATCCGTGCCTTCCGCGACTGGCTGCTGGCCGAGATCGCCTGCTGACGGCAAGCCGTCCGGTACCGCACCAAGTCCGCAAACCCTTCCGCTATCGTCACCTGATGTCCCGGCGACGGGCGAGGCTCACGCTGGCAATTTCCACACGTTCCCGGTCCGAGGCGTCACCGAGTGCTGCGCTGCAGCATCGAATCCGACTTGACATAATTCATGCCAAGTGAGTAATTGCCCAAAGCCAAGGCAAATGCTCATCTTGGTTCAAGGGAGGAATTTGATGAAACTTCGCACGCTCACCCTGGGTCTGTTGTCGGCCAGCGCTCTTGCGTTTGCCGCACACGCCGAATCCATCACCATCGCCACCGTCAACAATGGCGATATGGTCCGCATGCAAAAGCTGACGGAAGACTTCACCAAGGCGAACCCCGACATCCAGCTCAACTGGGTTACGCTTGAAGAGAACGTGCTGCGCGAGCGCGTCACCACCGATATCGCCACCAAGGGTGGCCAGTATGACGTGATGACCATCGGCACGTATGAAGTTCCGATCTGGGCCAAGCAGAGCTGGCTCCTGCCGCTCGACAAGCTCGGCGACGACTATGACGCCAAAGACATCATCCCGGCCATCGCCGGCGGCCTTTCGGTCGACGGCAAGCTTTATGCCGCGCCGTTCTACGGCGAAAGCTCGTTCGTCATGTACCGCAAGGACCTGATGGACAAGGCCGGGCTGAAGATGCCCGATGCGCCGACCTGGGACTTCATCAAGCAGGCCGCCGACAAGATGACCGATCGCGCCAATGGCGTGAACGGTGTGTGCCTGCGCGGCAAGGCCGGCTGGGGCGAGAACATGGCCTTCCTGACCGCCATGTCGAACTCCTTCGGCGCCCGCTGGTTCGACGAGAACTGGAAGCCGCAGTTCGACCAGCCGGAATGGAAGAACACGCTGCAGTTCTATGTCGACCTGATGAAGGCCGACGGCCCCGAGGGCGCGTCCTCCAACGGCTTCAACGAAAACCTGGCGCTGTTCCAGCAGGGCAAATGCGGCATGTGGATCGACGCCACCGTCGCTGCGTCCTTCGTTTCGGACCCGAAGAACTCGACCGTCGCCGACAAGGTCGGCTATGCCTTGGCGCCGGACAATGGCCTGGGCAAGCGCGGCAACTGGCTGTGGGCTTGGTCGCTGGCGATCCCCGCCGGCACGCAGAAGGCTGATGCCGCCGAGAAGTTCGTCTCCTGGGCGACCAGCAAGCACTATGCGGAACTGGTCGCGTCGAAGGAAGGCTGGGCCAACGCTCCTCCCGGAACGCGCACCTCGCTCTACGCCAATGCCGAGTACCAGAAGGCGGCTCCGTTCGCCAAGATGACGCTGGACTCCATCAATGCCGCCGATCCGACGCATCCGACCGTCAAGCCGGTGCCCTATGTCGGCGTCCAGTTCGTCGCCATCCCTGAGTTCCAGGGCCTTGGCACCACCGTCGGCCAGCTCTTCTCGGCAGCTCTTGCCGGCCAGTCGAGCGTCGACGATGCCCTGAAACAGGCCCAGGACGCTGCCACTGCGGCAATGACCGAAGGCGGATACATCAAGTAAGGCTCCTCCCGGTGCCGAATGCCGGTCGCCTCCTTGACCGGCAACGGCCGCCCGAGTTCCCAGTTCGGGCGGCCGCCTTTAACGCCTTTTGAAAATTCAGTCTGACCAGTGAAGGGTGACCGTCATGGCTACTCAGCAGACCCGTTCGCTTGCCCGTTTCATGATGGCGCCATCCGTGGTGCTGCTGTTCGTCTGGATGATTGTGCCGCTGGTCATCACCATCTGGTTCTCCTTCCAGCAGTACAATCCGCTCAATCCGATCCGCGACGGCTTCGTCGGCTTCTCGAATTACGCGCTGTTTTATTCCAACCCGGCCTTCCTGCAATCGATCCTCAACACGCTAACCCTGGTGATCAGCGTGCTTTTGATCACGGTGATCGGCGGCATCCTTCTGGCGCTTCTGATCGACCAGCCGATGTGGGGCCAGGGCATAGTCCGCATTCTCGTCATTTCGCCGTTCTTCGTCATGCCGCCGGTGGCTGCATTGGTCTGGAAGAACATGATCATGCATCCGCAATATGGAGTGTTCGCCGATATAGCGCGCTTCTTCGGGGCTCAGCCGATCGACTGGTTCGGGCAGCATCCGATGCTGGCGATCATCATCATCGTCGCCTGGCAGTGGCTGCCTTTCGCCACACTGATCCTTTTGACCGCATTGCAGTCGCTCGACGGTGAGCAGAAGGAAGCCGCCGAGATGGACGGCGCCGGCTTCATCAGCCGCTTCATCTATCTGACGCTGCCGCACATGTCGCGCGCCATCACGGTCGTCATCCTGATCCAGACGATCTTCCTTTTGTCGGTCTATGCCGAGATCCTCGTCACCACCAATGGCGGCCCGGGATACGCTTCCACCAACCTGCCCTTCCTCGTCTACCAGAAGGCGTTGCTGGAGTTCAAAATCGGCCAGGCATCCGCCGGCGGTGTGATCGCCGTCATTCTCGCCAACATCGTTGCCTTCTTCGCCATGCGCGCCGTCGGCAAGAACCTAGACAAGTAAGGGAGGATACGATGGCACGCTCAGTCACCACCCAGCACAAGACGATCGCGACAGTTGCCGCCTGGATCGTCGCCCTGCTCATCTTCTTCCCGATCCTCTATACGATCATCACCTCGTTCAAGTCGGAGCAGGAAGCCATCCAGGGTTTCAGCATCATCCCATCGGGGACATTCGAGAGCTATTCCGAGGTTCAGGCGCAGAGCGGCTACTTCAAGTTCTTCTTCAACTCGGTGCTGCTCTCGGTCGGCTCGACCATCCTGGCCTTGCTGGTCGCCATACCGGCGACATGGTCGATGGCCTTCTCGCCGACCAAGCGAACCAAGGACATATTGATGTGGATGCTGTCCACCAAGATGATGCCCGCGGTTGCCGTGCTGTTCCCGATCTACCTGATCTTCCGCGACACAGGACTGCTCGACAGCCGCATCGGCCTGATGATCATGCTGATGCTGATCAACCTGCCGATCGTGGTGTGGATGCTCTACACCTACTTCCGCGAAATACCGGGCGAGATCCTGGAAGCGGCCCGCATGGACGGCGCTTCGCTGTGGAACGAGATCGTCTATGTGCTGACGCCGATGGCGGTGCCGGGCATCGCCTCGACAATGCTGCTCAACATCATCCTGGCCTGGAACGAGGCGTTCTGGACAATCCGGCTGACGACCACGGAAGCCGCACCCTTGACCGCCTTCATCAGCTCGTTCTCAAGCCCGCAAGGCCTGTTCTGGGCCAAGCTTTCGGCCGCCTCGACACTGGCCATCGCGCCGATCCTGATCATGGGCTGGTTCAGCCAGAAGCAGCTGGTGCGCGGCCTGACATTCGGTGCGGTGAAGTAACGGAATTTGCCTGAAGCAATCGGCGAAAATAACCCCTCGGGGAGGAAACCATGGGAAACATCACGCTCAAGAACGTCTCCAAATCCTTCGGAGCGACGTCCATCATCCCCGGTCTCGACCTGGTGATCGAGAATGGCGAGTTCGTCGTCTTCGTCGGCCCGTCGGGTTGCGGCAAGTCAACGCTGCTGCGCCTGATCGCCGGCCTCGAGGACACCAGCGGCGGCTCCATCAACATCGACGGCCGCGACGTCACCGGCGAGGCACCGGCCAAGCGCAAGCTGGCCATGGTGTTCCAGTCCTACGCGCTCTATCCGCACATGACGGTGGCCAAGAACATCGGCTTCCCGCTGAAGATGGCCGGCGAAGACAAGGCGACCATCGACAGAAAGGTGGGAGACGCGGCGCGCGTGCTCAACCTGACCAACTACCTCGAACGCCGGCCCGGCCAACTCTCCGGCGGCCAGCGGCAGCGCGTCGCCATCGGCCGCGCCATTGTGCGTCAGCCGACCGCCTTCCTGTTCGATGAACCGCTGTCCAACCTCGATGCGGCACTGCGCGGCACCATGCGGCTGGAGATCAGCGAGCTGCACCATCAGCTCAAGACGACCATGATCTACGTCACCCACGACCAGGTCGAAGCCATGACCATGGCCGACAAGATCGTCGTGCTGAACGCCGGCAACATCGAGCAGGTCGGCTCGCCGATGGAGCTCTACAAAACGCCGAAGAACCTGTTCGTCGCCGGCTTCATCGGCTCGCCGAAGATGAACCTGATCGAAGGCGCGCCGGCTGCCAAATACAGCGCCAAGACCATCGGCATCCGTCCCGAGCACCTGGAGATCTCGACCACGGCGGGCGAGTGGAAAGCCACCGTCGGCGTTGCCGAACATCTCGGCTCCGACACCTTCCTGCATGTCCAGGCCGATGGCGTCGGTCCGCTGACGGTGCGCGCCGACGGCGAACTCGCCGTCCATCATGGCGACACCATCTATCTGACGCCCGACAAGGCCAAGCTGCATCGCTTCGGTGCCGACGGAAAGGCAATGTGAGCATGCGACTGGCTGGCAAATCCGCGCTGATCACAGGTTCGGCCCGAGGCATCGGCAGAGCTTTCGCCGAAGCCTATGCCGGCGAAGGCGCCACCGTCGCCATCGCCGACATCAATCTCGAGGCTACGCAGAAGACGGCAGCCGAGATTGGCGGTAAGGCCTATGC
>NZ_RZRQ01000090.1:0-19908 GCF_003997785.1 Mesorhizobium sp. M7D.F.Ca.US.004.01.2.1
CGACGGCACGGCGCAGCTGCGGCAGGCAGGCCGAGGCCATCAGCGTGTCGGGGTCGATCTCGCCATCGGAAAAGACACGTAACTGTCCGGTCTCGACATTGGTCGCCGAGACGAACAGTTCCATCGACTTGCAGGCGCGGACATTCTTGAAATCGATCTCCTGCTGAACCACGTCGCGCAGCGGATTGAGGCCGAGCGGGTTGGCGACGTAGGGCGAGAACACCCGCGACATGGTGTCGAAGAAGAGATAGCCCGGTGTGTTCTCGATCGACCAGTTGCCCCAGGCGACATCCCACGGCATGCGCTGCACCGGGCTGAACCGGCCCTTGGCCGCCACCGCACGCCAGAAATCGTCGAGTTTTTGCCGCGCGCCTTCAACACCGCCGCGGACAAAACCGTCGGCCAGCGCCACCGCATTCATGGCGCCGGCGCTGGTGCCGGACACCGCTGATATCTCCAGCCGTCCGTCCTCCAGCAGCCGGTCGAGCACGCCCCAGGAAAAGGCCCCGTGCGAGCCGCCGCCCTGAAGTGCGACGTTGATCTTCTTCGTCTCCTCCGCCTTGCCGTTTTTGGTCATGGCGTCGTCCTTGATCTGTCCCTTTGGGGTGATGAGAAAATTCTGCGCCTCACGCGGCGGTCCAGCCGCCGTCGATCGAGAGATGCGTGCCGTTGACCTGCGCCGCCGCGTCCGAGCACAGGAACACCGCCGCTGCCGCGATCTGCTCGACCGTGACGAATTCCTTGGTCGGCTGCTTGTCCAGCATGACCTCGCGGATGACCGTCTCGCGGTCCATCTGATGGGCTTTCATCTGGTCGGGGATCTGCGCCTCGACCAGCGGCGTCAGCACATAGCCCGGGCAGATGGCGTTGCAGGTGATTTTGTCACGCGCCAGTTCAAGCGCAACGGTCTTGGTCAATCCCATGATGCCGTGCTTGGCCGCGACATAGGCCGACTTGAACGGAGACGCGACCAGACCATGCGCCGAGGCGATGTTGACGATCCGGCCGCCGCCGGACTTTTTCATCAGCGGAATGGCGGCTGCGATGGTGTGGAACGCCGAGGACAGGTTGATGGCGATGATGGCGTCCCATTTCTCGATCGGGAAGTCTTCCACCGGCGCGACATGCTGGATGCCGGCATTGTTGACCAGGATATCGACCGAGCCGAATGTCTCGGCCGCCCTGGCGACAAGCGCCCGGCATTCTGCCGGTTTCGACATATCAGCCTTGATGTAGGCGGCCTTCACCTTGTGCTGTCTGGCGATCGCGTCAGTGATGGCGTGGTCGGCAGCCGTGTCGGAGAAGGAATTGACGACGACGTTATGGCCTTCGGCCGCCAACGCCTGGGCGATGGCCAAGCCAATGCCTGATGTGGAGCCGGTGATAATCGCGGTTTTTCTGGCGGCCAAGGGCGGAATCCTCTGGTTACGGCAAGAGCGGACTTATGTTGCAGTGCAGCATATATGCTCAATGCGACGCAATAACAGCGGCCAGAATTTGCGGCGAGATGAAATTTTCGTCATGAGCGGTCACACAGCCGCTCCCGGGAGGACGTCGGCTGGATCGCCCCGTCCTTCCCTACAAAACAAAGAAGCCTCAGGCGACGAGGTCCGGCACCGGCCCGACATAACGCGACTGCGGACGGATCAGCCGTCCGGTCGTCTGCTGCTCGCGTGCATGCGCAATCCAGCCGGCGACACGCCCGGCGGCAAAGACATTGCTGAAGGCTGACGGTGGAAAGCCCGCCGCCTCCAGCAGCAGCGCGGTGTAGAACTCGACATTGGTCTGCAGCGAGCGCGACGGCTTGGTGACCCGCAGCACGTCAAGCGCTGCTTGCTCCACTGTCTCCGCGAAGACCAGCCGGCGGCCGGTTTCGCCCTCGCCGCCGAGTTGCCGTACGACCGCTTTCAGCACATCGGCGCGCGGATCGCGCACGCGGTAGATGCGATGTCCGAACCCCATGATGCGCTCGCCATGCGCGACCTCGTCGCGCAGCCAGCCGGCGGCATCGCCATGCTTCGCGATCGCATCCAGCATCTCGATCACCGGCCCTGGCGCGCCGCCATGCAGCGGCCCCTTGAGCGCGCCAAGCCCGGCCAGCACGGACGATGTCAGGCCGGCCAGTGTCGAAGCGACCACGCGGGTGGCAAAGGTCGATGCGTTGAGGCCATGGTCGCAGACGGTCACCAGATAGGTGTCGAGCGCGTTCGCCAGTGCCGGTGAGGCGACGCTGCCGCTCAGCATCCGCAACATGTCGGCGGCATGGTCGGCGCGGCTGTCCGGCGCGATCGGCTCCTCGCCACGCTGCAGGCGCAACAAGGCCGGCGTCAGCACGGCGGGCGCCGCGATCAGCAGCAAGGCGTCCGTCAGCCTGTCGCCGTCCGGCAGTAGCGCCATGCCGGCGCGCATGGCACTGTAGACATCGAGCGATGCCAGCAGGGGCAACGAGGGCAAAAGCCGCTCAAACACGTCCGCACGTGCTTGGCCTAGCGCCCGGGTCAGGTCCGCATCGCCGTGAAGGTCGTCGAAGAAGCCGTCGAGCAGCAGGCGCACCACCTGGGCATAGTTCCAGCGGCCGGCCAGCTCCGGCAGCGAGTGACCTCGGATCGTCAGACGACCGCCAAGACCATCCACGTCGGAAAGCACGGTTTCCGCCGCTACCACGTCATCGAGCCCATTCGCCATAGCCTTGTCTCCTTGAAGCATTTCCAGATCGGAGATAAGGCTGGGCAACATGTCCATCAATCTTGATCAATAGAATCAATATCAAAGGTCGATATGTCCGAGTGGTTGTCCAGGGAAGAAGCGCTCGAGCGCCTCAAGGTGCGGGCAGACGCTGTACGCCTATGTCAGCCGTGGGCGCATCGGCATGCGGCCCGACCGCGCCGATCCGCGCCGCAGCCAGTATCGCGCCGACGACATTGCAGCCCTGGCGACCCGCCGGGCACGCGGCCGCAGCCCTTCGGCTATCGCCGAAAGCGCGATCGCCTGGGGTGAGCCGTCGATCGCAACGGCGATCTCGACCGTCTCGCACGGTCGACTCATCTATCGCGGGCAGGACGCCGCAGCGCTTTCTGCATATGCCACATTGGAAGAAGCAGCCGCAGTGCTCTGGGCTCTGCCTGAACCGGTGACTTTCGAAGCACCGTCACCGGATGCGCCCTATCAGCCTGGCCGAGCCTCGGCCTTTGCACGACTTGCCGTGCTTGCCGGCCAGGGGCGCCCATCGCTTGGGCGCAGCGCCGCCTCGCTGCATGCCGATGCCGCGCACGCGGTCGGCGTGCTGGCCGGCGCGCTGGGCGCGCCGGCGGGATCAGGTCCGGTCCACCAGCGGCTGGCGCAGGAGTGGTTGGTGGATGCTGGCGGGGCGGACGCGATCCGCCGGGCGCTTGTCCTGCTTGCCGATCATGAACTGAATGCGTCGACCTTCGCCGCGCGCGTCGCAGCCTCGACCGGCGCGCCGCTGGCCGCTTGCCTGCTCGCTGGGCTCGCGACGCTATCGGGGCCACGTCATGGCGGCGCCGGCGAGGCGGTGATGCAACTGGCCGAGGATGCGGCGCGACATGGCGCTGAGGCGACGATCCGGCGCTGGCTCAGCCATGACCGGCCGCTGCCGGGATTCGGTCATCAGCTCTATCCCGACGGCGACCCCCGAGGGGCGGCGCTGCTGTCGGTGATCGAGGTTGACGGCACACTATCGTCGCTGCGCGATGCTGCTCTTGCCGCTACCGGTGCGCTTCCCAACGTCGACTTTGGGCTGGCCGCCCTGACGCGCAGCCTTGCCTTGCCGCGCGATGCACCGTTCCGCCTGTTTGCGCTCGCACGCAGCGTCGGCTGGGCCGCGCACACGGTCGAACAGATAACAAGCGGAAGTGTCATCAGGCCGCGCGGCCGCTATGAGGGGGTGCTGCCTTAGAGCAATTCCAGGAAAAGTGTGAAACGGTTTTCCGTCCGGAATTGCGTCAAAACAGAGAGTTAGAGCATGATCCCGAAAAGTGGGTACCGGTTTTCACGGACAAACGGTTTCCGTTTGTCCAGCGATCATGCTCAAACAAACAGATAGAGGGCGCAGCAATCCGATGGGCCGTTGCGATCGGATCTTTCGATCCGGAATTCTCACGACATCGTGTCGAGCTTGCGCTGCATGGCCGCGATCTGATCCTTCAATTCCTGAAGGTCGTCAGGTTTTTCTGGCGTTTCCTTCCTGGCCGGCTCGGGCGTTGGCGCAGCCGCTGGCGCGGAGCCAGAGGGCGGGAACGGCGTGAACAGCCGCATCGCATTCTGGAACATTTCCATGTTGCGGCGTGTCTGTTCCTCCAGCGCCTTGATCGGCGTGGTGATCTTCATCATGTCGAGCGGCGACTTGCCGATCGCACCCTTCATCTGCTCGCGAAAGCGCTCCTGTTCCTTGGAGAAGGCGAGCATCGACTGCTCGAGGAAGCTTGGCACGATCATCTGCATCTGGTCGCCGTAATAAGCGATGAGCTGGCGCAGAAACGGGATCGGCAGCATGTTCTGCCCATCCTTGTTCTCCAGTTCGAAGATGATCTGTGTCAGCACCGGATGCGTGATGTCGTCGCCGGTCTTGGCGTCCTGGACGGTGAACTCCTCGCCCTTCTTGACCATCTCGGCGAGGTCCTCGAGCGTCACATAGGTGCTGGTGCCGGTGTTGTAGAGGCGGCGATTGGCGTATTTCTTGATGATGATCGGATCGTCTTTAGCGGCCATCTACATCCTCCCAGGGACACCGGCGCGCCTCTGAGTAAGCCGCCGATAACGATTGTGCCTTTTTTGAGGATATGCGCAAAAGCCTCACAATTCCAAGCAGTTTGTGCAGTGCGGGATCACTAAATGCTGCATAGCGGGCAAAATATGCTGCGCAGCAATGGACGAATGGCCGCCACGGCAAGGCGCGACCTGCTTGCCGCGCATGGGCGCCATGCCCATTTCCGGTTTGACTTGGGGTTGGGAAAGGGCAAGAAAAGTCCTCAACGACAGAACAACACCTTGAAGTCTGGAGAAGAAAATGTCCGCTTCCATCGTCATTGCCAGTGCAGCGCGCACGCCGGTCGGTTCCTTCAACGGCGCCTTCGCCGCCACCCCGGCGCATGAGCTCGGTGCCATCGTCATCAGGGAATTGCTGTCGCGTGCCGGTGTCGAACCAGGCGAGGTCGACGAGGTCATCCTCGGTCAGGTGCTGACTGCCGCTCAGGGTCAGAACCCGGCCCGCCAAGCATCGATCAATGCCGGCCTGCCCAAGGAAACCACCGCCTGGGGCCTCAATCAGGTTTGCGGCTCGGGCCTGCGCGCCATTGCGCTCGGCATGCAGCAGATCGCCACCGGCGATGCCAAGGTGATCATAGCCGGCGGCCAGGAATCGATGTCGCTTTCGACGCATGCCCAGCACCTGCGCGCCGGTGTCAAGATGGGCGACTTCAAGCTGATCGACACCATGATCAAGGACGGGCTGTGGGATGCCTTCAACGGCTATCACATGGGCAACACCGCCGAAAACGTCGCACGTCAGTTCCAGATCACCCGCGAAGACCAGGACCAGTTTGCGCTCGCCTCGCAGAACAAGGCCGAGGCCGCGCAGAAGGCCGGCAAGTTCAAGGACGAGATCGTCGCCGTCACCATCAAGAGCAAGAAGGGCGACACCATCGTCGACCAGGACGAATACATCCGCCACGGCGCCACGATCGACGCCATGACCAAGCTGAAGCCGGCTTTCGACAAGGACGGCACGGTGACCGCCGCCAATGCCTCCGGCATCAATGACGGCGCCGCTGGCGCGCTGCTGATGAGCGAAGCGGAAGCGGTGAGGCGCGGCATCACCCCGCTGGCGCGCATCGTGTCCTGGGCAACCGCCGGCGTCGATCCGCAGATCATGGGCACCGGACCTATTCCCGCCTCGCGCAAGGCATTGGAAAAGGCCGGCTGGTCGGTCGGCGATCTCGACCTGGTCGAGGCCAACGAAGCCTTTGCCGCCCAGGCCTGCGCCGTCAATAAGGACATGGGCTGGGATCCCTCGATCGTCAACGTCAATGGCGGCGCCATTGCCATCGGCCACCCGATCGGCGCGTCGGGCGCCCGCGTCTTCAACACGCTGGTCTTCGAAATGCGCCGTCGCGGCGCCAAGAAAGGCCTCGCCACCCTATGCATCGGCGGCGGCATGGGCGTCGCCATGTGCGTCGAAGCATTCTGAAGAAAGTCACCAACCCGGGCGGCGCGAGCCGCCCGTTCTGTATCCAGTGCCTGCCAAGCCCGACAACAGGGCGATATCAAAAAAGGGGAAATGCATGACCAAGGTAGCAATCGTCACAGGCGGATCGCGCGGTATCGGCGCGGCGATCTCGATCGCATTGAAGACCGTCGGCTATTCGGTTGCCGCGAACTATGCCGGCAATGACGAAGCGGCGGCGAAATTCAAGGCCGAGACCGGCATTCCGGTCTACAAATGGTCTGTCGCCGACTATGACGCCTGCGCCGCCGGCATCAAGCAGGTCGAGGCCGATCTCGGCCCGGTCTCGGTGCTGGTCAACAATGCCGGCATCACCCGTGACGCCATGTTCCACAAGATCACGCGTGAACAGTGGAAAGAGGTCATCGACACCAACCTGTCCGGCGTCTTCAACATGACGCATCCGCTGTGGGGCGGCATGCGCGACCGCAAGTTCGGCCGCGTCATCACCATCTCCTCGATCAACGGCCAGAAGGGCCAGGCCGGCCAGGTCAACTATTCCGCCGCCAAGGCCGGCGACATCGGTTTCAGCAAAGCTCTCGCTCAGGAGGGGGCGCGCGCGGGAATCACCGTCAACGTCATCTGCCCCGGCTACATCGCCACCGAGATGGTCAAGGCGATCGACGAGAAGGTGCTCAACGAGCGTATCATTCCGCAGATCCCCGTCGGCCGCCTCGGCGAGCCCGAAGAAATCGCGCGCTGCGTCGTCTTCCTCGCATCCGAAGATGCCGGCTTCATCACCGGCTCGACCATCACGGCCAATGGCGGCCAATACTTCGCCTGACGACGTGGCGATTTAGGTGGAGAGATCGACGGGCCGGCACACCGGCCCGTTTTTCGTTGCCGGCATGATCCCTTTGACGTGCTCGCGACGGCAGCTGACCCAATCCGGCACGCAGAGGTTAACAGCCACCCGCTGCCCTGTGCGAAAGCTGCTTCGCAACCTGTGGATTCTCGGTGGATAAGCTGTTCACAACACAAGATATTGGGGTGAACAAACCAAGAAAATTCCGGCATCGCTGATTCGTCGCCGATTCGTTCCGGCTTTGAGCGGAACGTTAACGACGACAGCCGGAATCGCCTGCCAGTTCCTTAACGTCGATTAAGAAAGATCAACAATTTCATAATCTTGGCCAAGGCGCGCCAAGCCAATATGATCGTTCATCGGCAAAGGTTAACGGCAACGCCCTCTTAGCATCAAACGGGCCAGTTCAGCGATTCAGCATGTGGTGCGACTCGCGGTCGCAAAATCCACATGTAGCCGTGAACAAAAGCTGAATCTGCAGGAGTCACTGATTCGTCGCTGATTCGTTCCAGACTCGTTCTATCTGTTAATCCGCAGCCGATTGTGAGCTTGACAAAAACACCTTCTGGCCGCTGGCGGAACATTCCGCTTTCGCTTCGCGCCCGAAATCCCTATGTGTCGCCTGTCATACGCGCCACTTGAGGCACGCTCCCGACAACCAGAGGCCAGAAAGCCTTATTTCCAGGTCCCAGAAGCCTTATTCTAGGTCGATGAACATCCAGCCCAAACACACCGAGCCGCTGATCCTGTCGGGCCGCGACGTGACCGCCGTGCTTGGGCCGACCAACACCGGCAAGACCCATCTCGCCATCGAGCGCATGGTGGCGCATGAGAGTGGCATCATCGGCCTGCCGCTCAGGTTGCTGGCGCGTGAGGTCTATGCCCGCGTGTGCGAAAAGGTCGGCGCCCACAAGGTCGCGCTGATCACCGGCGAAGAAAAGATCCAGCCGCCGGGCGCCAGATATTCGGTCTGCACCGTCGAAGCCATGCCGCGCGAGACCGACGCCGCCTTCGTCGCCATCGACGAGGTGCAGCTTGCCGGCGACCTTGAGCGCGGCCACATCTTCACAGACCGCATCCTGCATTTGCGCGGCCGCCAGGAGACGCTGCTGCTGGGTGCGGCCACCATGCACGGCATCCTGCAGCGCCTGCTGAGGGGGGTCTCGGTGGTGACGCGGCCAAGGCTGTCGCATCTTGCCTATGCCGGTTCGAAGAAGCTGACACGCCTGCCGCGGCGCACGGCAATCGTCGCCTTCTCCGCCGACGAGGTCTACGCCATCGCGGAACTCATCCGCCGCCAGCAAGGCGGTGCCGCCGTCGTGCTCGGCGCGCTCTCGCCGCGCACCCGCAACGCCCAGGTGGCACTATTCCAGTCCGGCGATGTCGACTATCTCATTGCCACCGACGCCATCGGCATGGGCCTCAACCTCGATCTCGACCACGTCGCCTTCGCCCAGAACCGCAAGTTCGATGGCTTCCAGTATCGCAACCTGACGGCGGCCGAGCTTGGCCAGATCGCCGGCCGTGCCGGCCGGCATCTGCGCGACGGCACCTTCGGCGTCACCGGTCAGGTCGACCCCCTGGACGAGGAGCTGATCAAGAAGATCGAAGGCCATGATTTCGATCCGGTAAAGGTGCTGCAGTGGCGCACCGCGCATTTCGACTTTGCTAGCCTCGATGCGCTGAAGCGCTCGATTGAAACCAACGCCCCGGTCGAGGGCCTGACGCGGGCATTGCCTGCTGTCGACGCGCAGGCACTCGAGCATCTGTCGCGCGACGAGGACATCCGCGCACTCGCCACCAATGCCAAACGGGTGGCGCTGCTGTGGGAAGCCTGCGCGCTGCCCGACTACCGCAAGATCGCACCTGCCCAGCATGCCGACCTCATTGCCTCGATCTACACGGACCTCGCACGCCACGGCCATGTCGACGAGAATTACATGGCCGAGCAGGTGCGCCGCGCTGACACAACGGAGGGCGATATTGACACGCTGTCGCATCGCATTGCCCAGATCCGCACCTGGACATTCGTGTCGAACCGGCCCGGCTGGCTGGCCGATCAGGCACACTGGCAGGAAAAGACGCGCGAAATCGAAGACAGATTGTCGGATGCGCTGCATGAGCGGTTGACGAAACGCTTCGTAGACCGCAGGACTTCCGTCCTCATGCGGCGCCTTAGAGAAAATACCATGCCTGAAGCCGAAATTAGTCCTACCGGAACTGTCCTTGTCGAAGGCCACCATGTCGGCGAGTTGCAAGGGTTCCGCTTCACCGCTGATCAGACCGCCGGCGGCGAAGACGCCAAGGCAGTGCGCACCGCCGCGCAGAAGGCGCTGGCCGCCGAGTTCGAGGCGCGTGCCGAACGCTTCGGCGCCTCGGCCAATGGCGACATCGCGCTTGGCTCGGACGGCACGCTGCGCTGGATCGGCGCGCCAATCGGTACGCTGGTCTCGGGCGAAGACGGGTTGAAGCCGCGCCTGGTGCTGCTGGCCGACGAACAGCTGACCGGCCCGGCGCGCGACAAGGTTGCCGCGCGTGCCGAACGTTTCGTCAATTTCCAGATCGAGTCGCTGCTGAAGCCGCTGGTCGACCTGAAGAATGCCGACCAGATTTCCGGCATCGGCCGTGGCATCGCCTTCCAGCTGGTCGAGAATTTCGGTCTCATCAACCGCCGCGACATCGCCGAGGAGATGAAGTCGCTCGACCAGGAAGGCCGCGCCGCGCTTCGCCGACTTGGCGTGCGCTTCGGCGCCTACCATGTCTTTGTGCCGGCGCTGATCAAGCCGGCGCCTGCGGGGCTGGTGACGCTGCTGTGGGCGCTGAAGAACGACGGCAAGGACAAGCCAGGCTTTGGCGACGTGGTCCATGCGCTCGCCTCTGGCCGCACCTCTGTGGTCATCGATCCTGCCTTCGACAAGACATTCTACAAGCTTGCCGGCTATCGCAATCTCGGCCGCCGCGCCGTGCGCATCGATATTCTGGAACGGCTGGCCGATCTGATCCGTCCGGCGACCAACTGGAAGCCCGGTCTCGGCCAGCGTCCGGATGGCGCCTATGACGGCCAGTCCTTCATGGTGACGCCGCCGATGATGTCGATCCTCGGCGCCACCGCCGACGACATGGAAGAAATCCTCAAAGGCTTGGGCTACCGCGCCGAGCCGAAGCCAGCCGTCGAGGTCAAGGCGCGGCTCGAAGCACAGGACAATGCCGCGCGCGAAGCGGCGGTGGCAAAGTTTGCGGCGGAAGAGGCTGCACGAGCCGAGCAGGCCAAAGCGGCCGAAGCCGCTTCAACGGATGCCGCGGCAGAGGCAGCAATCGAAGGGTCGGAGCCGGCATCGGACACAGTGGCCGTTTCGGAAACGGCGGCCGAGATCGTCGCGGACGCTGCGGCCGAACCTGCTGTGCCTGCCGTGGAAGAACAGGCGGACGCTCCGGTCGAAGCCGTGCAAGACGAAGCGCCTGCAGCCGAGACTGCTGCCGAAGCCGCTGAACCGGCGCCGGTTGAACCGCAGGCAGAGGCTGAGACTGGCCAGATTGAAGCCGCGGCGGCAGAAGAAGCCGCACCGGCCGAGCTGGTGTTGGATGCCGCGCCCGCGACGGACGCGGTCCCGGACGAACCTACTGCGGTGGCTGAAGCAGCCGCCGGTGAAGCCTCTCCAGAAGCCGAAGCGCCAAAACCTATCCTGTTGTGGCGTCAGGGGCGGTTCGAACAGCGCCCGCGCAACCGCGACGACAACCGCAGGAACAATCGCCCGCGCAACGGACAAGCGCGCGGCCGAAGTGATGCGCCTGCGGATGCCGCCGGCGCACCGGCCGCAGCTGCACCCGGAGAACGTCCGGCCCATGAAGGACGGCGCGATGGAGCCGGTAAGCCGCGCTTCGACCGCTCGAAGTTCAAACCCAAGCCGCAGGCCGAAGGCGAACAGCGGCGTGAGGGCCGGCCGCAAGGCGAGCGTCCCGACCGCCGCGAAGGCCGTCCCGACTGGAAGGGTGGTCCGCAAGGCGGCAAGCCCGCCTTCCAGCCGAAGCCGCGCGAGGAGCGCCCGGTGCGCTTCGATCCGGACTCGCCCTTCGCCAAGCTCGCCGCTCTGCGCGACCAGCTGAAGAAGTAGAACCCGGCTCGCTTCGATGGTTGCTGAAGGCCGCCAGCGTATAGACAAATGGCTGTTCTTCTCGCGCGCCGTGAAATCACGCTCGCTGGCGGCAAAGTTGGTCATCGCCGGCCGGGTCCGCATCAATCGCGACAAAGCAGCGCAGGCCTCCGATCAGGTCAAGCCAGGCGACGTGCTGACCATCACGCTTGAGCGGCGCATTTTCATCTGGAAGGTGCTCGGCGCCGGTGCACGACGCGGCCCGGCCGAGGAGGCCCGCACGCTCTACGAGGATATCTCGCCACCGCCCGCACCGAAGGGCGAAGCCCCTCCTGATGCAATTCCGGGGCTGCGTGAGGCCGGTAGCGGCCGCCCGACCAAGAAGGAACGCCGCCAGACCGACCGACTGCTCGGCGAAGATTGATGCCTAGCGTACGCAGCGGTTTTGCGACAGCGATACGCCTAAGGCAAGAACTGAGCCCGGCAAACAAGACGTTCTGCGGGACATGACTGACTTCCGCCGGCGCTGCCGTCTGGAATTCCATTCCGGAAACACCGGCACCGCCCGCAATGGCTACCCTTGCAAGCGGTCGATAAAGGCGTTACCTGACGGAAAAAGCCCAACAAAAATGGGACGTCCCGGAGCCGACCGATGACCTATGTCGTGACCGACAATTGCATCAAATGCAAATACATGGACTGCATCGAGGTCTGTCCGGTCGACTGTTTCTACGAAGGCGAGAACATGCTCGTCATCCATCCCGACGAGTGCATCGACTGCGGCGTTTGCGAGCCGGAATGCCCGGCCGACGCAATCAAGCCCGACACCGAGCCGGGCCTCGACAAATGGCTGCAGGTCAACACCGAATACGCCGAGAAATGGCCCAACATCACCGCCAAGAAGGAACCGCCGGCAGACGCCAAATCCTTCGACGGCGAGGCCGGTAAGTTCGAGAAATACTTCTCGGCAGAGCCCGGCGAGGGCGATTGACAACACGGCCGCAAAGGCCGGTATTACGCAAGGTAAGAGGCAGGTCACATTAACCGGCTTGACAGCTGGCGCCGACCCGTGGCCTTCGCGTATGCAGCAAAACCTTGATTCTTCCGACTTTTTGTGTTACATCAGCCAAACATGCCGGTGACACAACGTCGATTTATGGCGCAGACGCCCCAAATCACTGAAAGGTGAAAATCCCATTCCGGACCAGAGCGATCTGGGCCAGGCGGCCGCAATATTGCGTTTGCCGGTCCGGCTTTTCCGATGGGTTCATCTGTTGTGCGGCTAACGATCGGTTTCCCCGATCGCGCGAGTTCGGGCCGGCAGGACGCCGGTACCACAACAAGGAGTTCAGGGCGTAATGGCAACGATCACCCCGCAGAAGAAGTCCACCGCTGCGCGTCACGGTTTCAAGACCGGCGAATACATCGTCTATCCGGCGCATGGCGTCGGCCAGATCGTCTCGATCGACGAGCAGGAAGTTGCTGGACACAAGCTGGAACTGTTCGTCATCGACTTCTCGAAGGACAAGATGCGCCTGAAGGTGCCGGTCGCCAAGGCGACCTCCATCGGCATGCGCAAACTGTCGGAAGAGGATTATGTCGAGCGCGCGCTGAAGGTCGTGCAGGGCCGCGCCCGCGTCAAGCGCACCATGTGGTCGCGCCGCGCCCAGGAATATGATGCGAAGATCAATTCCGGCGACCTGATCTCGATCTCCGAAGTTGTGCGCGACCTCTACCGCGCCGACAACCAGCCGGAGCAGTCCTATTCCGAGCGTCAGCTCTACGAGGCGGCGCTCGACCGCATGGCCCGCGAGATCGCGGCCGTCAACCGTATGTCGGAAACCGAAGCCGTGCGCCTGATCGAGGTCAACCTCAACAAGGGCCCTAAGCGTGGCGCCAAGGCCGACAATGAGGAAGCCGAGCAGGAAGAAGCTGCCTGAGCTTTTTCGCCTTTGAATTCATGAAAAACCCGGCCTCGCGCCGGGTTTTTTGCTTTCTGGCGTGACGCTCAACCGAAGGCAGCGCTTACACCTCGCCGCCACCTTCCCTCATGGCCTCCTGCTTCAGCGTCGCAATGAAGCGCTTGGTCCGTTGCTGCTCAGGGTTGTTGAACAGCACCGCGGCCGGCCCCTTCTCGACGATGACGCCGGCGTCCAGGAACACCACTTCCTGGGCGATCTTGGAGGCGAGCCGCAGATCATGTGTCGCCATCACCATGGTCGTGCCTTCGCTGGCCAGCTTGCCGAGCACGTCGACCACCTCTTGCGCCAGTTCCGGGTCGAGCGCCGAGGTCGGTTCGTCGCAAAGCAGCACTTTCGGTGACGGCGCCAGGGCGCGGGCGATCGCCACGCGCTGCTGCTGGCCGCCGGACAGCGTCGCCGGCCAGGCATCGGCCTTGTGCGCCATGCCCACCTTCTCCAGCAAAGCCAGCGCCCGCTCGCGGGCCCTCTCAGGCGGCCATTTCAGCACCGTCACCAGCCCTTCCATGACATTTTCGATCGCGGTGCGATGCGGAAACAGCTGGAAGTTCTGGAACACCATGCCGGTCTGCAGGCGCAGGCGCTGGATATCCCTGGCCGGAACCCTGCCGCCAGGGTGGAATTCGAGCGTCTCGTCGCCGATACGCACCCTGCCCGAGGTCGGGATCTCCAGGAGGTTGATGCAGCGCAGTAGGGTGCTTTTTCCGCCGCCCGAAGGGCCGACAAGCGCCGTGACGTTGCCTTCGGCAATGGTGACCGTCACACCCTTCAGCACGAGATTGTCGCCAAAGCGCTTCTCGATTTTGGTAAGGCCGATCATGAGCGTGCCTCCAGGAAGCCGCCATAGCGATTGAGCCGGGTCTCCAGCCGCGTCTGCAAGGCCGACAGCACCGAACTCAACGCCAGATAGAGGATCGCCGCCTCGACATAGAGGATCAGCGGCTCATAAGTGGTGGCGACGATGCGCTGCGCCGCCTGGAACATCTCCGGCACGGTGATGGCGGCGGCCAGCGAGGTGTCCTTGACCAGCGAGATGAAGGTGTTGGAAAGCGGCGGCACCGCGACCCGGCCGGCCTGCGGCAGGATGGTGCGCCGCATCGCCTGACTCCAGGTCATGCCGATCGAATAGGCGGCTTCCCACTGGCCCTTCGGCACCGAGCCTATTGCCGCGCGGATGATTTCCGAGGTGTAGGCGCCGATGTTGAGCGTGAAGCCGATCAACGCCGCCGTGAAGGCGTCGAGCAGGATGCCGACCGACGGCAGGCCGTAGAAGATCAGGAACAGCTGCACCAAAAGTGGCGTGCCGCGGAAGATCCAGACATAGAAGCGCACAAGCGCGACCAGCGGCTTCGGCCCGAACAGCCGGGCAAGTGCTGCACCCAGGCCGACCGTCAAGCCAAGAGCGAAGGACAACAGCGTCAGCGGCACGGTGAAGATCAGCGCCGCCCACAGGAGCGAAGGCAGCGACTCCAGCATCAGTTGCAGCCAGTGCGGCACGTAAGACCCTCCAAATTGGTCGAGGCAGTTGGTCAAGACGCGAATGCGTCAGCCATATCACGACAAAAGCGGCGGGCCGTCAAAGACGGCTCGCCGCTCGATATCTCTCGTGGCCGGAGACCGGCCCACCTCATTAGATTACTTCGAAACGTCCTGGCCGAAATAGGTGTCGGCGATCTTCTTGTAGGTGCCGTCGGCCTTGATGTCGGCCAGCGCCTTGTTGATCGCCGCGACCAGCTCCGGATCACCCTTGCGCACGATGACGCCGGAATAGTCGGCGTTTTCCTCTTGTGCGGCGATCTTCACATTGGCGTCGGGCTTGTGCTTCTTGAAGTCGAGGAACGACAGGCTGTCATTGATGGTGGCATCGGCACGGCCTGTCAGAAGCAGCTGGATCGACTGGTCGAAGCCATCGGTGCCGACCAGCTCGGCGCCATTCGTCTCGGCCAGCTTGCCGAAATTCGAGGTCAACGACTGTGCCGACTTCTTGCCTTTGAGATCGGCGAAGCTCTTGATGTCGGTGTTGTCGCCGCGCACGATCAGCACCGCCTTGGAGGCGATGTAGGGATCGGAGAAATCGTACTTGGCCTTGCGGGCGTCGGTGATGCCGACTTCGTTGATGACGGCGTCATAGCGATTGGCGTCGAGACCGGCGATCAACCCGTCCCACTTGCCTTCGAGGAACTCGGCCTTGACGCCGAGCTTGTCGGCGATCGCCTTGGCGATTTCGACGTCGAAGCCGACCAGCGCGCCGGAAGTGTCATGATAGGTGAATGGCGCATAGGTGCCTTCCGTGCCGATCTTGATGGCCCCGGCCTGCTTGATCTGGTCGAGATTGGCGCCGGCATGGCCTACGGCGACAGCCAGAGCCTGCAGCGTTCCGGCGATGATGAGCGACTTGAGCCATTTCATTTTTCTGTGATCCCGTCCTTGGCCGGATATCCGGCATGTTGTGAGCGCTGGAAACTGGCAGATGCAAGGCAAGAAAATAAGGAATGAAATTTCAAAAACAAACCGCTCTTGAAATCGGATACTCAAGATTCTGCTTTTTCGACGAGAGTCGGCGCCATTCCAGACCATCCCGCAAGCCGTCTGGACAGCGCGTCAGGCGCGGCGCCGGCCAGGGAACCATTCCCCTGCATGGCACGTTCTGGCTGTTCTAGGGCACGACGCCGCCATTTCAACCCGGGCGCCAGCCAAGTTTGCAAAGTCATCCGCATCGCCCAGGGAGCGCCTCATGATGGAAGACACGGCAGGACGGATCATGGTCCGCGCGGCAATGAGGGCCCCCTACCTCGAACGTGACGAGGAGCATCGGCTGGCATTGCTCTGGAAAGAGGACAACGACCAGAACGCGCTACACAGCATCACCGTCGCCCATATGCGGCTGGTCATTTCCATGGCCTCCAAATTCCGCCATTACGGCTTGCCGCTTGGCGATCTGATCCAGGAGGGTCATGTCGGCCTGCTTGAAGCCGCCGCCCGCTTCGAGCCCGAGCGCGAGGTGCGGTTCTCGACCTATGCGACGTGGTGGATCCGCGCCTCGATGCAGGACTACATCCTGCGCAACTGGTCGATCGTGCGCGGTGGCACCAGCTCGGCGCAGAAGGCGCTGTTCTTCAACCTGCGACGCCTGCGCGCGCGGCTGGCGAATGGCGCCGAGCCGCTGTCCAACGCAACGCTCTATCGCGAAGTGTCGGAGGCACTCGGCGTCTCCGAAGCCGATGTGGCGATGATGGATTCGCGGCTGTCGGCACCCGACTCCTCGCTCAACATGCCGATTGCCGACGATGCGGGTTCGACTGAGCGGATGGATTTCCTGGTCTCGGACGATCCCTTGCCCGACGAGATCGTCGGCGACAAGATTGATGTCGCGCGCCGCTCGCTCTGGCTGAGGGAAGCGCTTCGCGCGCTCAACGCACGTGAGCTGAGGATCATCGAGGAACGCCGGCTGAACGATGAGGGCGCGACACTCGAAGCGCTCGGCGAGACACTCGGCATTTCCAAGGAACGTGTTCGCCAGATCGAGGCGCGCGCCATGGAAAAGCTCAAGGTGGCGTTGGTGAAGCAGAACCCGGAGTTCATGGCGACGGCCGCCTGATCTCCTGACGCCCCCGATCTGCTGAAGCAAGGACGACGGCGTCAGACATCCGGCAGCTCGCGACGAGCTTATTTGTCGGTGACGATCTTGACCTTGTCGCCGGCCGAAACCGCAGCGCCCGGCGACAGCGCATTGAGCACGCGGAACAAATCGAGCTTGCGGTCGACGCCAACCATCTGCGCCGAGAGCGAACCCATCGTCTGCCCTGGCTGGACAGTGACGACGCGGATATGCAGCGGCTTCAGCGCCGCCTTTTCGGCAGCGCTGAGAATTCGGAACGAGCCGCTGACCGAACGCGCCACGGTGTCCAGCGAGGTGCTGGCCGAAGGGGCAGCGGTCAGCAGCCGGTAGACCTGGCCACCGGCGCGGATCACGGCGATGTCGAACTGCCAGCCTTCGGCGCCGGCATGCGCGGTCGCCGCCTCGTTGCCGTTGATGGTTTCCTGCTTGACGGTGCTGTCGTCGAGACCGGCCACCCAACCGCTGCGGATATAGTCGGTGAGCGCGCGGTTCTTGTCGATCGAGACGCCGTCGAAGCGGATCGCCATGTCACCGGGACCGGTTGCCGTCACTGCCGCCGCCGAATTGTCGATGATGAAGCCCTGCGGCACCGAGAAGGACACGCCAAGGCCCGGATGCAGGAAGGTTTCGCCGCGCACATAGCCTTCCTCGGGTGTGTCGCCATAGAGCAGGCCGTCTATGCCGGCGAGAAAGGAATCGCGGTCGCGCGTGCCGAAGCCTGGCGCGCCGAACTGGCGGGCATGGCGCTGCGCCAGATCGATGCGCTGCGGCGTGTTGGGGTGCGTGGCCAGGAAGTCGAGGCTGGCATCGGTGGCGCCGCTGATCGAACGGAAATCGGTATAGGCCGACATCGACTGCAGGAAGCGGCCGGCGGCGAAAGGATCGTAGCCGGCTTCGCCGATCGATTTGATGCCGATGGCGTCGGCTTCCAGCTCCTGGTTGCGCGAGAACTGGGCGAGCCTGAGTTTGCCGCGGATCAGCGCCGCCTTGGCGGTTGGGCTGTCGCCAAGCACGTCGGAAACCACCTTGGTCGCCAGGCCTTCCTCGGCCTCGAGCTGCTGGCGCTGCAGGCCGTGATTGGCGGTGACGTGGCCCATCTCATGCGCGATGACCGCGGCAAGCTCGGCCGAATCATTGGCCAGCGCCAACAGGCCGCGCGTGATGTAGAGATAGCCGCCCGGCAGCGCGAAGGCGTTGACGTTGGGCGAATTCAGGATGGTGATGCGATAGGTCTGCGTCGGATTGGCCGAGACCACGGTCAGATTGCCGACCACCTTGGCAACCATGCGCTCCAGCTTGGGATCGGAATATTCGCCGCCATAGGTTGCCAGGATGCGCGGATGCTGCGCCTTGGCCAATTCGGCGAGCTTGTTGTTGGCGCCGACATTGTCGACGGTGATCGGCTTGTCGGATGGCTGGAAGCCGGATTCCTGAACCGCCGGCGGCGTGAACATCTGGCAACTCGCCAGCGCCACGGCAAAGCCGGCCAGCGCAAGAAAGCGCGCCAGCGGTTTCATTCCTAGTGTATTAGCGCCGATCGCCAGAACGGCTTCCTTTCGGGTCCCGGCGCATGATCACGAAAATCGGGGGCGATCTTCGGAATGTGTCATGCGCTATATATCTCAAACTGCTGCAGTATCCGTTGCCCGTCCCTCAGGGGCGAGCGGCGGATACTGCAGGCAAATCACGTCCTATGCCGGACCAGTAGGGCGGACCTAGCCACACTCCTCCAGTCATGGCAAGCAAGCGCCACATCGCCCGGAACCGGTTTGACCGTAAATTATGTCCGCTTCCGGGCAACATCTCGTGATACAGCACCCCCGGCACCTGCGCCGATATAGCGCCGGAACGCTTCCGGACCAGCCCCGGCAAAGAAATCATCCGCCTTGCCGGTTGCGGCAACCAACCCATTGTCGAGAAACACGATATGCTCGCCGATGCGGCGGGCGTCTTCTGGCTGATGGGTGACGAACAGTACCGTCATGCCCCGCTCGGCATGAACGGCGGCGACCAGATCCAGCATGTCGTCACGCAGCGCCGGACCGAGCGAGGCGAAGGGTTCGTCGAGCAGCAGCACCGGCCGGTCGCGCACCAGAACCCGGGCCAGGGCGACGCGCTGGCGTTCCCCGCCGGAGAGTTCGCGCGGCAGGCGTCGTTCCTTGCCGGCAAGACCGGTACGCGCAAGCGCCCCGGCGATCGCGGCGCGGTCCGCTTCTGTCAGCCGCAAGGATGGCGAGCGGCCGAGCCCGACATTCTGCTCGACGGAAAGATGGGCAAAGAGATTGTTTTCCTGGAACACCATCGACACCGGCCGAGCTGAAGGCGGCTCGGCGCTGACATCGGCCCCGCCGATCAGCACGCGGCCCGATTGTGGAGTCTCGAAGCCGGCGACCAGATTGAGCAGCGTCGACTTGCCAGAACCGCTCGGCCCCATGATGGCGTTGATCTTTGCCGTGGCGAAATCGACGTCGAAGACAAGCGGCGCTTCGCCATAGCTGAACGACACCTTGTCCAGCCGCACCGGTGCGCCCTTTTCAGGCCCGCTGGCCACCCCCTCAGGCATCCCGGACCTTCTCCTTTCCCAGCCAGTGCGCCGCCACGATCAACGCGAGGCAGACGAGGCCGAGCAGCAATGCCAGGCCGCCGGCGTCCTCGGTGCGGTAGCTGCCCATCCGCGCCAGGAGAAGGTAGGGCAATGTCTGCACGGAATCACTGCCGAACAAGGCAATGACGCCGAGATCGCCGAGCGATAGCGCCATGGCGAAGGCGAAGGCCGTGGCGAGCGGCCGCCGCAGCGACGGCCAGTCGACCAGCATCAGCCGGTTCCAGCCAGCAATGCCGAGCTGTGCACAGAGCCGTTCGTGACGCTCGCTCGCCGCATCATAGGCGGGACGGATGGCGCGCAGGGCGAACGGCATCGCCATCACCGCATTGACGGTGACGACCATGATCGGGGCAATGGCGAAGACATCGCCGACATGGCGCAGCAACAGGAACCAGCCGGCGCCAACGACGATCGGCGGCACGACCAGGACAAAGCCGGCCCCAGTATCGGTGGCATGCTCGAGCATTGTCTTGCGGCCAGCCCGGCGGTTCAGCGCTAGGGCCCGCCGCGCCATGGTCAGCGACAGCGACAGCGTCACCGAAAGCAGCGCCGACAGGAAGGCCAGCAC
>NZ_RZRQ01000091.1:0-19850 GCF_003997785.1 Mesorhizobium sp. M7D.F.Ca.US.004.01.2.1
CCCTGGGCGAGTGCAAGCCCGCGTTCATAGGGTGCGTTGAGATCCGCCCAAAGTGCCGCCGCCGCCCGCCAGTCTCCGGCCAGAAGCAGCCGGTAGGGCGCTGCCATGCCTGATGTTTCGCCGGGGTCGGCATCCGGAGCCAGCTTCTGGCGCCATGTCGCCAGTTCGCTGAAAACCGCCCGTGTCGGCGACAGGCTCTCGGCAAGATCGATCAGCCGCAGCGCCTCTTGCCCGTCGCCTTGCCCGAGCCATGCCTGCTCGGCCATGACAGCCGCATAGGGCGCCAGCCGCTGCAGCTCCATTCCTCTTTCCAGGAACTGTTTCATTTCCTGGAAAAGCGGTTCTGCTGAAGGATCGCCACGCCGTATCCGGAGTTTCGCCAGCGCAATCAGCGCGGGATAGCGGACCAGCATGGTCGCATGGTCGTTGGACAGCACATCGAGCGCCTCGGTAGCGGCCTCTTCCCATTGCCCCTGGCGCAGCTGCAGCTGCGCCAGCACGCCGCGCATATAGTCACGCCACGTGACGAGATCGTTTTCAACGCAATAGTTGATGCCGCGATCGAGGAAGGACTGCGCCGCGTCGAAGCCAAGCTGGTTCATCTCGCTGCAGGCGCTGTTGGTGAAGGCGCGCGCCGCATGTTCCTGAAAATTCTGCTCGAGTGCGATCTCCAGGCTGCGGGCAAGGTGCAGCCGCCCCCCCGCCGGATCCAGCCACTGCCCGGCGCTGCCGAGATTGTTGAGCGCGTGGCAGACGATGTCGGGCCGGTTCATGCGCTCGGCAAGGCCGACTGCCTTTTCGCCAAGCAGCAAGGCCTCATCCAGCCTCTCGGCCAGCATCGCCAGTTGCGAGAGGTTGGAGTAGGCCATGGCGAGTTCGGCGCCGGCCGGCACGGTTTCCAGCAGTGCCACCGCCTGTTCGCCGAAGACGTCGGCGGCCTTGCGGTCGCCCATCAGATAGGCAAAGCGCGACAGCCATCTGAGGCTGTCGCCTTCCTTCGCCCTGTTGCCTTGAGCCTGATGCAGGAGGCGCGCATGGCCCTGCGCCTCGATGGCCTCTTCGATCTGGCCAATGAGATGGCATTCGAAGGCATATTTCTCGTAGAGCACGGCGCGGTCCACCGCCGGCAGGCTGTCCGCATGCCGCAGGGCGACCTCATAGTAGCCGGCAGCGTCGCGATGCGCGCCGACGCGGGATGCTTCGCGCGCGGCAAGCGGTGCGAGTTCGCGCACGGCTTCCAGATTGTGCGCCTCCACCGCATGATGCACCAGGCGACCCGCGGAGACATCGCTGTTTTCGAGCAGCGCGGCCAACGCGCGCTGGTTGAATTGCCGCCTGTGGCTCGTCGTCAGCATCATTTCCACCGCGCGGCGGGCGATCTCATGGCGGAAGGCATAGCCGTCGCCCATATCGTCCAGCAGGCCGGCGGAGACGCATTCCGCCAGCTGCCCGGCGCTGGCGACGCCGCACAGGCCCTGCAACGCCCACGCATCGGCGCGCCTTGGAAACACCGACACCGCGTCGAGCATCGAGCGGGCGCCGGCAGACAGCCGCTCGGCCCGCGCCAGCACGGCGTCGCGCACGCTGGCGGGCGGTGTCGTTTCATTTTCGGCGCACAACAATTCGGTGACGAAAAATGCGTTGCCGGCCGTCGCCCTATAAATGGCGTCACCATCGCGGCCCGCCGCATCGGCCAGCGCCAGCACCGCCGCCTCGCTGAGCAGCGGCACGTCGATGCGCGCGACATTGCCCGCCGGGATTTCACCCAGCGCGCGGCGCACGCGCATCTGTGCCTCGCTGCGGTCGTTGCGCGCTGTCACCAGAAGCAGGATGTGGGTGTTGACGATGCGCCGGCCGAGAAAGCGAACGAAATCCAGCGTCGCGTCGTCGGCCCAGTGCAGATCCTCGATCACCAGCAGGCTTGGCTGCGTCTTGGTCTCGAAGATCTCGAGCGCATCCGAAAACAGCGGCAGTCTTTGTCCTTGCCGGTGGTCGATCGCTTGCGGCAGCGCCCATTGCGCCTCCCGGGCGAGATCATAGAGCGGCCCGAGTGGATCGGGTATCGACAGATCCTCGCAGGCGCTGCGCAAGATGCGTATGCCTTCTGCCGCGCGGCCGATGAAGGCCTCGACGAGCGAGGTCTTGCCGGCACCCGCCTCTCCCCCCAGCGCCGCCACTCGGCCACGGCCGCGTGCCGCTTCCACTAGCAGGCCGTCCAGTAGCTCCAGCTGTGTCTGCCGTTCCAGAAGCATTGTCATTCGCTCGCGAGATTGGGGGGTTGCCACCATGGTGGCTGGCGCCACGATAGCTCTAAGCGAGAGGGTTGCAATGTGACTTTCCACACATTGCTGTGGCTCTCTCCACAAATAACGTCGCCAACATAGGGAATCGTCCCGCCAAAAATAGGGAATGGCTCCGATGTGCGCTCTTGTCGAACGTGATCATTGTCCAGTCGCGCTCGGACCGAGCGTGAATCAATGTGAAAAGGAACTTCCCATGCCTCGTTATGTGGTGGAACGCACATTTCCAGACGGTCTCAACGTGCCGATCACCGAAGTCGGCGCCGATGCGCTCGGCGGCGTCGTCATGCGCAACGCCGAAAAAGGCGTCACCTGGGTGCAGTCCTTCGTGTCACTCGACAAGAAGCACAGCTTCTGCATCTACGACGGCCCCTCGCCCGAAGCGATCCGCAGCGCGGCTCATAAGAATTCGCTGCCGGTCGACAAGATCATGGAGGTGCGGGTTCTTGACCCTTACTTTTACCGTTGAGTCCCCGAACGATCGGCAAATCCCAAATGATCGGCAAATCGATGAGCATCAAACTGCCCTTCGCCGCAATGGCGACCTGCTTGCTGGCCTGCCGGTCGGTGAACCCGCGCCTGTCGTGGGAGACCCCGGCCAAGCAACCTCCTTGCTCGGCCGTGTATGGCGGTTCGCGGCGAACCTGCCTTCGCATCTGTATGGCGGGCGGCGGCGAGTGCCCCCGGAAGACGATTATCTGAGGCGCGACATCGGCCTGTCGGAGCGCGATATCCAGCGGGAATACTGGCAATATTACTGGTGGGACCACTGATTTCGTGCAGCCATTTTGAATCGCTGAAAGACATTTCGAAAACTGCAAAGGCCACCTGACAGCGGCCTGCACAAACCGGGCGGACGGTCCGTTCCGGATTACAAAACCAGACGCTGCAGCGTTGAAACACGCCCGGCCTCACGGCCGGCCGTGGACCTCCCTGTCGCGTCATCAACAACAGCGGAAAGACAATGACCAAAACTCTTTGGACCGGGCGCTTCGCCGCCCTCGCCGTCCTGTCGATCGCGGCCACTGCCGCCCACGCCCACGACGCCAACAGGCTGGCCGACATGGTGCGGACGGCCAACAACCGCTTTGAGAACGTGGCGGCGGCAACCGCCGAGGGCTATGCGCCGATCCCTTGCGCCAGCGGCATCACCGGCGGCGCCATGGGCATCCACTACGTCAATCCCACCTATCTCAAGGATGACGCGGTCGATGTCGCCAAGCCCGAAGCGGTGATGGACGAGCCGATGGCCGACGGGACGCTGAAACTGGTGGCGGTCGAATACATCACCTCGAAAGGCCCGGCCTCGCTCGGCGGACAGCTGTTCAACTTCAACAGCGCCCCCAACCGCTACGGCCTCGGCCCGTTCTACGAGCTGCATGTCTGGGCCTGGAAACAGAACCCGACCGGCACCTTCGCCGACATGAACCCGAACGTGTCCTGCGACGCGATGAAGGGGATGTGACACTCCCCATGTGACACCTCTGGCACCGCATATACCAGGTGTCTGGCCTTCCCCCTTGCGGGGGGAGGGGCGAGCGCAACGCCGACCCGGCTTCCCATGCTTCCCGGCGTTCGCTCGCCATTCGTCATGCCACCGGCATGACGAATGCGCGTCCCGCGCACCGGCCCGCCGCTATGGCTCCGGGCGTTCGTCACTCGAAAAGCCAAATCGTTGGCTTTTCGTCCGCTGCGCGGACCGTTCCTCACCCAACCGTTTCTTAATGTGTTTTGGCTACACCAAAGCCTGAAAAGAAGCGGAAAACGGAGAGAAATCGGGGTGCGCTTTTCCGCGGCCACGACAGCCGGGCGGTTCTTGCCGCAGCGTTTGGCGCTGCGCATGGGGCCGCTGCTTGGCCGTATCGACGCCGTGCTGTTCACCGCCGACGAGCGCGGCGAGGCCGGCCGCATGTCGGTCATCGCCTTCTCCATCCGCATCGTCAGCGCCGTCATCGCCTTCATCAGCCAGGTGTTGATGGCGCGCTGGATGGGCTCGTTCGAATACGGCATTTTCGTCCTCGTCTGGGTGACGATGGTCATCGTCGGCAACCTCGCCTGCCTTGGCTTCCACACCTCGGTCATCCGCTTCATTCCCGAATACCGCGAGCGCGGCCTGATGGACGAACTGCGCGGCATCGTGCTGGCCAGCCGCCTGTTCGTGCTGATCGCCTCCACGATCATCGCCGGACTCGGCGCGCTCGGCGTCTGGCTGGCAGCACCCTGGATCGAAAACTACTATGTGATCCCGTTCATCCTCGGCGTCATCTGCCTGCCGATGATCGCCATGTCCGACCTTCTGTCCGGACTGGCACGCGCCAACAGCTGGGCGCTGTTTGCGCTGTCGCCGACCTATCTCGTGCGACCCATCCTGATCCTGCTGTTCATGGCGCTGATGCTGGCGGCCGGCTACGCCCCCGATGCCAGGACGGCGATCTTCGCCTCGATCGCGGCTACCTATGTCACCACGCTTGGCCAGCTCATCGGCGTCACCCAGCGTATGGAAAGGCAGATCCCGGCGGGGCCGATGAAGGTGCATTTCGCGCAATGGTTCATCGTCTCGCTGCCGATCTTCCTGGTCGAGAGCTTCTTCTTCCTGCTCACCAATGCCGACGTGCTGATGGTTGGCGCCTATATGGATCCCAACGACGTCGCCGTCTATTTCGCCACGGTGAAGACGCTGGCGCTGGTGCATTTCGTCTATTTCGCCGTCAAGGCCGGCGTTGCCCAGCGCTATGCGCAGTTCACCCATGGCGACCCGCAAAGGCTCGCCGCCTTTGCCCGCGAGACGGTGTCGTGGACGTTCTGGCCCTCGCTCTTGATGGCGCTGCTGGTGCTGGCGTTGGGCGAGCCGATGCTGGTGCTGTTCGGCCCTGAATTCAGCAGCGGCTATCCCTTGCTGTTCCTGCTCGTCTTCGGCGTCGTGGCGCGGGCCGCTGTCGGCCCCTGCGAAAGCCTGCTGACCATGAGCGGCAACCAGAACATCTGTGCCGCCGTCTATGCCATGACGCTGGCTTTCAACATCGCCCTCAACGTGGTGCTGATCCCGATGTTCGGCCTGTGGGGTGCAGCCATGGCCACCGCCTTTGCCATGATCTTCGAAGCCAGCGCGCTGTCCTTCACGGTGTGGCGCAAGCTCGGCATCGTCATGCTCATCTTCGTGCCTGCGAAAGGAGCCGCGTGATGGCCGCCATCCCGTTGCTTGAGGAAACCAGCGGCGGCACCGCCGGCGCCATGGTGTCCGGCCTTGCCGGGCTGGCCCGTGACGCCGACCCGGCCCATATCGAGATCCTCGCCAACAACCGGCCCGAGCGCAAGCTCGCAATCTACCCGGCATCAGCCGGCTTCGACCTGGTCGAGGAACTGGATTATCTCTGCGCCCGCACGGTCGAGCCCAACGTCTTCTTCAACCCGCGCTTCCTGGCGCCAGCCATGCCGCGGCTGGAGGATCGCGAGGTGCGGCTGGCGGTCATCCGCGACGGCGACGAATACCGCAACCGGCTGCGCCTTCTGGTGCCGTTCTCGGTGGAACGGCCGGTGGTGCCGCTCGGCGTGCCGGTGATGCGCACATGGTCGAGCCCGTTCGGCCCGCTCGGCACACCGCTGGTCGACCGCGACGATCCGGTCGGTGTCATCGAGGACTTCTTCTCGATGCTGTCGCGCCCGCATCTCAAGCTGCCGAAAGTGTTCGTCCTGCCCGACATCCGGCTCGATGGCCCGGTGGCGAGCCTGCTTGCCACCGTGGCCGAGACGCGCGGCCTGATGCTGGTCACCACCGGCCAGACCCAGCGCCCGGCGCTGGAGAGCGAGCTCGATGGCGATGATTATCTGAAGGCCTCGCTGCGCGCACACCATTATCGCGAGTTCCGCCGCCTGAAACGGCGCCTTGGCGACCTCGGCAAGCTTGAGCATGTCGTGGCGCGCGGCCCCGACGACATCCGCCACGCCATCGAAGGCTTCCTGACCTTGGAAGCGGCCGGCTGGAAGGGTCGCGAACGCACCGCCATGGCGATCGATCGTTACCGCGCCGCCTTCGCCCGCGAGGCCGTGCACCGGCTGGCCGAGCAGGACATGTGCCGCATCCATTCGCTGACGCTCGACGGCCGCACAATCGCTTGTCTGATCGTCTTCGTCGAAGCCGGCGTGGCCTACACCTGGAAGACGGCCTATGACGAGACGCTGGCCAGCTATTCGCCCGGCACGCTGCTGATGATCGAGGTGACCAGGCAGCATCTCGACGATCCCAACATCATGATGACCGATTCCTGCGCGGTGCCCGACCATCCGGTGATGAGCCGGCTATGGGCCGAGCGCAAGCCGATGGGCACGCTGGTGATCGGCCTGACGCCGGACGCCGACCGCCTGACCCGCCAGGCCGCCTCGCAGCTGCATCTCTACCGCGAAACCCGCAACATGGCCCGTTTGCTGCGCAACCGCATGAAGAGTTTGCTGGGGCGGCGGTAGACCATGATCTCGAACTTCTGCGGCTGGATGGGCAGGCGCCTTGCCGAGACCCCTGCCATTCACACAAATTGCGCAAATCGGCAGACCGGCATGGGCGCTCGGATGCCGCGTAGGATCTAGAGGCTGGAATGATCGCACGACACGGTTTCACTTTCGCAAGCACCGTGATTGCCCTTTGCTTTCTGTCGGGTCTTGCGTCGGCAGCGAACGCCGCCAATGCGTCGGTCTTTCTTGAAGACCATACCTGGACCGAACTGCGCGATCTGGTCGCTGCCGGGACGACGACGATCATTGTCCCTATAGGTGGGACTGAGCAAAGTGGTCCCGCCATAGCTTTGGGCAAGCACAATGTGCGGGTCAAGTTCCTGGCTGAAAAGATAGCCAGCAGGCTGGGCAACGCGTTGGTCGCTCCGGTGATCTCCTATGTTCCGGAAGGGACCATCGACCCGCCGACCGCCCATATGCGGTTTCCCGGAACAATCACCATCAGCGACAAGACTTTCGAACAGCTGCTTGAATCCGCGGCCCGCAGCTTCAAGCTGCATGGCTTCAGGACCATTGTGCTGATCGGCGACCACGGCGGCTATCAGGCCGACGAGCGCCTTGTGGCCGATCGCCTGAATGCCGAATGGCGCAAAACCCCGGTCCGGGTCTTTGCGGCGCTCGAATACTATCAGATCACCCAGAGCGCCTATGTCGAAAAGCTCTTGTCGGCCGGCGCGACGCAGCCTGAGGTTGGAACGCACGCCGGATTGGCCGACACATCGCTCATGCTAGCTATCGACCCTTCCATGGTGCGCAAGGATCGCCTTGCGGCCGCCCCGAAGCTCAATGCCGACGACGGCGTCTATGGCGGCGATCCGACCCGATCGTCGGCCGCGTTCGGCCAACTCGGCGTAGACCTGATCGTTGATGGAACGACCGAAGCGATCCACGGATTCATCGCAAAGCAGCAGCCCAAATGATCAAGGCATATTGGTGGTTCAAGAGCTTCTGCGCGCCGCTCATGTTTTCGCTCGCGCTGTCGTCGACATCAGCTTCTGCCGGATCGTGTCCGGAAGATTGCAGCGAGCCGCCTCCTTCGCACTCTCCGATCAACATCTACAGCCAGAACGGCGGATCATTTGAGCCCGGCGACGACAGGCGCGCTGCCCCGCGTCTATGTACCAAATCGCTCGTCCAACAGCGTATCGGTCATCGACACCGTGACCCTCAAGGAGGTCGACAGATTCCCTGTCGGGCGCAAGCCGCAGCACGTCGTTCCGTCTTGGGATCTGAAGACGCTCTGGGTCGCCAACAACGCCAGCGGTACCAACAAGGGCAGCGTGACGCCCATTGAACCCAAGACCGGCAAACCGGGTCACGAAATTCCAGTCGATGACCCCTACAACATGTACTTCATGCCGGACGGAAGCGCGGCCGTCATAGTCGATGAAGCCTATGAGCGGCTCGATCTGCGCGATCCGCATACAATGGCGCTCAAATCGGCGATCCCGACGCCGACCTGCCCCGGTATCAATCATGCTGATTTCTCCGCCGACAATGCCTACGCCATCTTCACATGCGAATACGGCGCTGGCGGCCTCTTGAAGGTGGACCTGAAAAATCAAAAAGTGCTCGGCCACCTTGCCCTGTCGAAGATGGGCATGCCGCAAGACGTCAGGCTTTCCCCCGACGGCAAGGTCTTTTATGTCGCTGACATGATGAACGACGGGGTGTTCCTGATTGACGGAGACAGCTTTTCCGAGATTGGTTTCATCGCCACCGGTATCGGAACGCACGGATTTGTCGTGAGCCGTGACGGGACAAAGCTCTACGTTTCAAATCGCGGCTCGCACAAGATGGAGCAAGGCCGCGCACACGGGCCGGGCAGCGTGACCGTCATCGATTTCGCCACCCGTTCGGTCGTCGGCCAATGGCTCATCCCTGGTGGCGGCAGCCCCGACATGGGAAATGTCAGCGCCGACGGCAAGCAATTGTGGCTGTCTGGTCGCTTTGACAGCGAGGTCTACATGATTGACACGACCTCGGGCGCTGTCACGAAGATCCCGGTTGGCGTTGAGCCTCACGGCCTGACGGTCTGGCCGCAGCCAGGCAGATACTCGCAAGGCCATACCGGCAACATGCGGTGAGCATCGGTAAAATTGGTGCCCCTTCGACGGCTCTGAATCGAACTGTCAACAGTCCTCCTTCGTCTAACGAGCTTCGAATGGCTTTGCCACCCGAAGCTCGAAGAGCGAAGGGTGGTGCCCCTAGCCGGGGTACTGGGGTTGGATCGAACCAGCGCTTAGACCGAACAATCGCTCAGCAATAACAAGACCTTACAGGATATTATCTCCCGAGGCCCGATAGTCTCGATGTACCTCAGTAGGTATCAGGCGCTATACCTCAGCATCAAGCCGTCCCACTTAACTCCGATGCAACCAAGGCGTGTTAGCCGTGGTGAATGGAACGGGTAGGCGCTTATAGGGGAACACCTCTTTGACCGGAAGCAGTCGGCACTCACCAATCATCAAGGGCATTCTCATCGCAGAGACGCTGATTGGTGGTATTGCCGTGGCCGCCTCCCTTTGGACTGGGAAAGGCATCACTGCAATCTATGACAAAGGCATCTTTCTCATAGATCGGATCCACCACCCGCTCCTTTATTGGGGTTGGTTGATCGCAGTAATGGTCGGTCTTGTGGCGTATCCGCTCTGGTGTCTCCACAGGGGGCCACCGAAGTATTAAGAGTGGCCTGCTCCAGCGAATCAATGGTGCCCCTAGCCGGAATCGAACCAGCACTCCTTGCGGAACTCGATTTTGAGTCGAGCGCGTCTACCAATTCCGCCATAGGGGCTCAGGCCGGGCGGCCTGGATGGCGCGGGACTATACGGTTGGAGGCCTGTTCGTCAACTGGCCAATTCTCCGGCGCCCTCAAGATGCGACCAAACTGCGCCTTTCGATTTCGTGACGGGGCTGCCATTGTGCAGCGCGGAAAATCTTTCTAGACAGGCGGCGCATCGAAGTGCTGCACGTCTGAAGGGACGATAGCGCGCTTTGGGTCTGGTTTTTGTGCACGCCGTTGTCCCGAAAACGCTGCGCACCTTTGGGTGACATGCATTAGGAGTGCCGATGCTTCGCGGACTTTACGACTGGACCTTGTCGCTGGCGGCCCGCAAATCCGCCGAATGGTGGCTGGCCTTCATCGCTTTCGTCGAAAGCTCGGTGTTCCTGGTGCCGGCCGACGTGCTGTTTTTGCCGATGGCGCTGTCGCGGCCGGATCGCGCCTACCGCTACGCGCTGATCGCCACGGTCGCCTCGGTGCTGGGTGGCATCGCCGGCTGGTTCATCGGCCACTACGCCTATGACGCGGTGGCGAGGCCGATCCTCGAATTCTACGGCAAATATGACGAATTCGAAGCGCTGCGCACCTCTTCGGGCGTCGGCTTCATCATCCTGATGCTGATCACCTCGGGCGCTGCTCATCTGCCGCCGATCAAGGTGGTGACGATCCTGTCCGGGGTTATCGGCGTCAATCTGGCGCTGTTCATCGTGCTGGCGATCGTGGCGCGCGGCGCCCGCTTCCTGCTACTCGCCTGGCTGCTGCGCCGCTATGGCGAGCCGATCCGCGAATTCATCGAAAAGCGCCTTGGCCTGATCGCCGGCGGCGCGGCGGCTGCCCTGATTTTGCTCTATATCGTCGTCAAATACGCGTTCTGAACACAGCCTTCGCAAGCCGGACGGAGCCGATCGAAATGACCGCGACCATGAATGCCGACACCGGACGCCAGCGGACGCGCACGGCCTTGTTCCTCGCCGTCGCCATGGCCGCCACCGTCGGCTCGGCGCTCGGCTTCCAGTATCTCGGCGGCTACATCCCCTGCCACCTCTGCCTGGAACAGCGCACACCCTACTACATCGGCGTGCCGCTGATGGTGCTGGCGGTGATTGCCTCGATGCTGCACGCACCTAGCTGGCTGACGCGCGGCCTGCTGGCCGTCGGCGGCCTCTTGATGCTCTACGGCCTCTATCTCGGCGTCTACCACTCCGGCGTCGAATGGCAGTGGTGGGCCGGCCCGACCGATTGCACCGCGGGCGCCGGACCGGTCGACACCGGCGGCAAGGGCGTGCTCGACGCGCTCGACAAATTCGTGCCGCCATCCTGCGACAAGGCCGCACTGCGCATCCTCGGCCTGTCGCTGGCCGGCTGGAACGCCATCGCCAGCCTTGTCTTGGCCGCTATCGCCTTCCGCGGCGCCCTCACCCGAGACTGAGTCACCAAGACTGAGCCGACGCGAGATCGTTCAAAGAATTCGGCAGGCTGAGTCGTAAGGAGTGATTGTCGAGAACCGAAGCGGAGCGGACATCCAGCATGTCCCGGAAAAGTGGTTCCGGTTTTCCGATAAGGACATGCGGCAAAGCAAAGTATCCGTGAACATCGGAAGCGCAGACAGTCGCTGCAGACGGCCAGCCTCCCGAATTCTCGGACGATCTCAGGGTTCGAGTTCGACATCCCAGTAGAGATAATCCATCCAGCTCTCATGCAGATGGTTGGGCGGGAACAGGCGACCGTTGTTGTGCAGATCGTGCACTGTCGGCTGGAAAGGCTTCTGCAGCGGCCACATCTTGGCATGCGCAGGCATCATGCCGCCCTTCCTCAAATTGCAGGGCGAGCAGGCGGCAACGACATTCTCCCATGTCGTCGCGCCGCCGCGGTGGCGGGGAATGACGTGATCGAAGGTCAGATCCTCCGGCGTGCCGCAGTACTGGCACTGGAAGCGGTCGCGCAGGAAGACGTTGAAGCGGGTGAAGGCCGGATGCCTGGACGGCTTCACATAGGCCTTCAGGCTGACCACGCTCGGCAGCTTCATCGAGAAGGTCGGCGAGGAGACGGCGTGCTCGTATTCGGCGACGATGTTCACCCGGTCGAGGAACACCGCCTTGATGGCATCCTGCCACGACCAGAGCGACAGGGGGTAATAGCTGAGCGGACGGTAATCCGCATTCAGCACCAGTGCTGGAAGCCCATCCGGAGATACGGCGACCGTCACGTGTTTACCTCCTTGGTTCTAGACCCGAACGGCGCGGATACTGTAAGCCCGACATGACAGGGATGTGAAGCGGATTGTCGCGCCGCTGAAGCGCCAAAAATACATGATTTTTATGCTTTTTTGCGGATTCAGGCCGGTGGCGCGGCGTCCCGTCCTCTGGTTTCGCGATAATAGGACCAGAAAAGCCGTGATGCGACACCTCGCCACGGGCTCCATGATTCGGCCAATGCGATCAGTGTTTTCTCCGGCGGACGCGGCTCGATGCCGAGCGCGTGGCCGACCGCGCTCTGCAGCGCGACGTCGCGTGCGGGGAAGATGTCGGGGTGTCCGGCGGCAAACAACAGGTACACTTCCGCCGTCCACGGGCCGATGCCGGGCACCGCCGTCATCGCCGTGATCGCCTCCTGGGCATCGAGCGAACAGAGGTGATGAAGGTCGAGGCCGTCGACCACGGCCTGGGCAACAGCGATCAGGCCGCGCTGCTTCGGCCGCGACAGGCCGGCCTCGCGAAACATGTCTTCGCCGGCGGCAAGGATCGCCTGCGGCGTCAGAGGATCGACGAGCTTGGTCAACCGGCCGAAGATGGCATCGGCGCTCGCGCGGGACACCTGCTGTGAAACGACGATCGACGCCAGGCTCCTGAAACCCGGCTCTGAGAGCCGCAGCGGCACCTCGCCGGCCATGCCGCGCACCTTTTCCAGGCGCGGGTCGATCACGCAAAGCGCATCGAGCCCACGGGCAATGTCGTCTGATGTCACGATACGCTGCATGCTTTCTTGTTCCTTGACCGTCGACAAGGTAGCAATTGGCGAAGCGCCGCAAAACATGATTGCCGCCGAAGAGATGACACTCCTGACATTCCGCTTCGCCCCCAGCCCCAACGGCGACCTGCATCTCGGCCACGCTTATTCGGCGCTGCTCAACCAGAAACTGGCGGCACAGACGGACGGCCGCCTGCTGCTGCGCATCGAGGATATCGACACGACGCGCTGCACGCCGCAATTCGAGGCAGGCGTGCTTGCCGATCTGAAATGGCTTGGGCTTGGCTGGGAAGAGCCGTTGCGCCGCCAGTCCGAGCATTTCCCCGAGTATAAGGCGATGCTTGACCGGCTGATCGCGGAAGAACTCGTCTATCCCGCCTTCATGAGCCGTGGCGAGATACGCGCTTTCATCACCGACAGCGAAGGGAACGGACGCGACTGGCCGCGCGATCCCGACGGCGTGCCGCACTACCCCGCAGCCGACAAGGCTCTGCCGGTCAAGGAGCGCAAGCGGCGGATCGCCGAGAACACGCCCTTCGCCTGGCGGCTGGATGTCGAGGCCGCCATGGTGCGTGTCGGCAAGGACCTGTCATGGACCGAATTCGTCGATGAGAGACTTTCTGCGACCCGATCGGTCGAAGCCCGGCCGTGGGACTGGGGCGATGTGATCGTCGCGCGCCGCGACATCCCGACCAGCTACCACCTCGCCGTCGTCATGGACGATGCCCTGCAAGGCGTCAGCCACGTCGTGCGCGGCCAGGATCTGTTTTCCGCCACCGGCGTGCAGCGCCTGCTTCAGGAACTCCTCGGACTGCCGCAGCCTGCCTATTTCCATCATCGCCTCGTCCTCGGGCCGGATGGACGAAAGCTGTCCAAGAGCCTCGGCCACACCGGCCTTGCCGCCTTGCGCCATACCGGCGCATCACCGGACGACGTCAGGCGACTGGTCGGGCTTTGAGCGCGGCGCGGTCAAGGTAACGCATGTCGAACTTGACGCCCGTTGAATTCCGGTGATGCATGGATCAATGGTTTCGTTTTGCGCGCCGGGTTGAAGCGCAGTAGAGCAGCGCCACGGTCAACTCCCTCCAGCGCGGCGGTCTGCGGAACATGCACAGCATCAAGCGGTTCATTCCCGCCACCTTCGTCGTCCTGTGGGCGACCGGCTTCATCGGCGCGCGCTACGCCATGCCATGGGCGGAGCCGTTCACCTTCCTCGCCGCACGGTTCGTCATCGCCGCCATCCTGCTGGCCGTTCTGACGCTTGTGCTGGGCTCGAAGGGAGCCACCCGCGAGGAGGCGTTGCATGCCACCGGCGCCGGAATCCTGATGCACGGCGTCTATCTCGGCGCCGTCTTCTGGGCCATCCACAGGGGCATGCCGGCCGGCTTTTCGGCCCTGATCGTCGGCCTGCAGCCGCTGATCACAGCGGTGCTTGCCGGCAAGTTTCTCGGCGAGGCGATCCTGCCGCGTCACTGGCTTGGTCTTGGCATCGGCCTCATCGGCATCGTCATCGTGCTGTGGCCTAAGCTCGGCGCGCTGGGCGGCGGCGTGACGGCGGCGACACTGACCGCCTCGCTGGTCTCGGTGCTCGGCATGAGCGCCGGCACCATCTGGCAGAAGCGCTTCGCCTCGGGCGGCGACCTCGTCGCGGCGACCATGTGGCAATATGTCGGCGGCGCGGCTTTGATGATCCTGGCCGCGCTGGCCTTCGAGACGCACACGGTCGTCATCAACGGCGAACTGATCTTCGCCATGGCCTGGCTGGTGCTGGTGCTGTCGCTCGGCGCCATCTTCCTGCTGATGGTGATGATCCGCGACGGCGAGATGTCGAAAGTGGCCTCGCTGTTCTACCTGGTGCCTGCGGTGACGGCCCTCATCGCCTGGGCCTTGTTCGACGAGCAGCTCAACGCGCTGCAGATTGTCGGCATGGCGATCACCACATTCGGCGTCGGCCTGGCGACGGCTCGGCCGAACAAGGGAGGAATTGTAGAACTGAGGAATTGAGGAACCCAAGCGACAGCCCGTTCTTCAATTCTTCAATTCTTCAATTCTTCAATTCTTCAATTCTTGATTTCCTCTATCCGCCCAGCACCGACTCATCCGACCCGCGCACGGGCCTCCAGATAGCGGCTGATCGCGGCATTGAGTTCGCCGCCGAGGATGAAGATCGCCGAGACCATGTAGAGGAAGACCACGGCGATCATGATCGAAGCCAGGCCGGCATAGGTCGTCACATAGGACGAGAAGTGGTCGAGATAGGTGGCGAAGATGGTCGAGCCGATAAGCCATGCCGCCAGCGTGAAGATGATGCCCGGCACCAGCGAGACGAAGCGGCGCTTGCCTGCCGGCAGCCAGAAATGGACGGCAAACAATCCGCCGACAATGACCGCCGAGGCGATGACATAACGCCACAGCGTGATTGTGCCCATATAGGGCTTGATCCCGTCAATATGGGCTTCGGCGAGCCGCGCCAGCAGCGGCGCGAACACCAGGAGCACGCTGATCGCCAGGAAACCAGCGGTGGCGATGAGAACGAAGATGATGCTCTGCACCCGGCGGTAGATGATGCCGCGCGTTTCCGAGACGCGATAGGCGCGGTTGAGCGACGTGCGCAGCGCCTCGATGCCGTTCGAGGCAAAATAGGCGGCAAGCACCACGCCGTAGGTCAAAAGATCGGTGCGCCTGACGGTCAGCACATTGAGCACTTCGCGCGCGATCGGCTTGGCGATCTGTTCGGGCCAGGTGTCGAAGACCAAGTGCACGGCCGTGTCGGAGAACGCCTGCGCGCCGAGGAAGCTCGCCAGCGTCGTGGCAAAGATCAGGAACGGGAACAATGCCATCAGCGATGTGATCGCCAGATGGCTGGCCATCGCCCAGCCGTCATCAGTGTTGAAATGGCCAAGCGCGTCGTAGAGGACCCGCTTGAGGGCTACGATCTTCCGCATCAAGAACCGCGCCCTCCAATTGTCTCCACGCCGGGAATATGGGAAGGGATTGCGGCAAATGGCAACCCTTGACGACACCACGAACAGTCCGGCGCAGGAATTGCGCTCGATCATCGTCACCGGCGCATCTTCTGGGATAGGCGCGTACTGCGCCCGTGCGTTGAAGGCTGAAGGCTGGCGGGTGTTCGCGACGGCGCGCAAGCCGCAGGACATCGCCGCGCTCGAAGCCGACGGAATCGAGTCTTTCTATCTCGATTATTGCGAGCCGGACTCCATCGCCGCGCTGGTGACGGCGGTGCTCGACCGCACCGGCGGCCGGCTCGACGCCCTGTTCAACAATGGCGCCTATGCGCAGCCTGGAGCCGTCGAGGATCTGCCCGTTGCAGCGCTCAAGGAGCAGTTCGAGGCGAATTTCTTCGGCTGGCATGACCTGACCAGCCGGCTGGTGCCGGTGATGCGCAGCCAGGGTCACGGCCGCATGGTCCACTGCTCGTCGATCCTCGGCCTGACGCCGGTGCGTTTTCGCGGCGCCTATTCGGCGTCGAAGCACGCTCTGGAGGCCCTTATGCTCTGCCAGCGCCAGGAACTGGCCGGCAGCGGTATCCATGTTTCGTTGATCGAGCCAGGGCCTGTGAAGTCAAAGATAGCCAGCAATGGCCTCACCTGGTTTCTCAGGAATATCGACCACGAGAATTCCGTGCACCGCGTGGACTATGCAGCGCAACTCGAGCGGCTGCGGGCCGGCGGCAGCCAATCGGCCTTGAAGCCAGGGCCGGAAGTGGTTCACGCGGCGCTGCGCCATGCACTTCTGTCGCGGCGCCCGCGCCCGCACTATGTGGTAACAGTGCCGGCCAAAATCGGTGCGGTGCTCAAACGCATCCTGCCCGCATCGATGCTCTACCGCATCCTTGCCAAACGCGCCTGAATCAATCGAACTGGGAACATACCATGGCAACCGTCTTCAACATCCTCGCCATTCTGGTCATGGTCGCCGTGGTGATCGTGCTTGTTCGTGGCCTCATCAACATGATGCGCGGCGGCTCAGGCGTCACCTCGAACAAGCTGATGCAGGCGCGCGTCATGCTACAGGCCGTGGCGCTGGTGCTGATCCTGCTGGCGGTGTATTTCACCCGCAAGTGAGGATATCGGCAGCCGGGGAGGCGAAATGGTCAAGCTCAACAAGATCTATACCCGCACCGGCGATGATGGCACCACGGGTCTCGGCACCGGCGAACGGCGGCTGAAATCCGATCTGCGGGTGGACGCCTACGGCACGGTCGACGAGGCCAATGCCTGCATCGGCATCGCCCGGGTCCACACGGCAGCGACCCATCCGGCGATAGACGCCATGCTTTCCCGCATCCAGAACGATCTCTTCGACCTCGGCGCCGATCTTGCCGTGCCCGACGACGGCAAGCCGCTCGGCTATGAGCCGCTTCGCATCGTCCCCGTGCAGACCGACCGGGTCGAGAAGGACATCGACCTGCTCAACAAGGAGCTTCAGCCGCTCAAATCCTTCGTGCTCAATGGCGGCACGCCGGCAGCGGCGGCACTTCACCTTGCCCGCACCGTGGCGCGGCGAGCCGAACGGCTGATGGTGGCACTGGCCCAGGACCCGCGCGAACACGTCAATCGCGACGGACTGAAATACATCAACCGCGTCTCGGATTTCCTGTTTGTCGCCGCCCGGGCGGTCAATGACAACGGAAACGCCGACGTGCTATGGGTTCCCGGCAAGAACCGCTGATTGTCGAAAGCGGAAGAGGGCCTGGGGCATGTTCATCCCGCTTTACGACACCAACAGGCTGCGGCACATCCGCCTGCAATACGTGACGATCGGACTGATCGTGGTCAACGCCCTGGTCTACCTCGCCACCGCGCTCGGCGGCGAGAGTTTCTCCAATGCAGCCGTGCTTGGTCTCGGCTTCATCCCGTCGGTCGTCCATGACTCCGCCGAGCTTGATCCCCGTTTTATCGTCATCCCCGAAAGCCTGAGCTACCTCACCTATTCCTTCCTGCACGCCGACATCTTCCACCTCGGCGGCAACATGCTGTTCCTGTGGGTGTTCGGCGACAATGTCGAGGATGCGCTGGGCCACATCCGCTACCTCATCTTCTACCTGCTATGCGCCGTCGCCGGAGCCGCCTTCCAGGGCCTTGTCGCCTGGGATTCGCAGGTGCCGCTGATCGGCGCCTCGGGCGCCATCGCCGGCGTGGTCGTCGCCTATCTGATCCTTTATCCCAGGGTGAAGGTCTGGGTGCTGGCCTTTGCCCGCATCCCGCTCCGCATCCCTGCCTTCATCCCGCTCATCCTGTGGGTGCTGTTCCAAGTGGTGATGTTTGCCGCCGGCGGCGAGGACCAGATTTCCTGGGCCTGCCATATCGGCGGCATCATCGCCGGCGCCGTTCTGGTACTTGTCCTGCGCAGCCGCGGCGTGCCGCTGTTTGCCGGCGCTGACGACGATGCCGCGGTCGCCGCTCCCAACCAACCGCAGGCCACTGCTGAACCGGTGGCGCCTGAGCCACCCGCAGCGACGCCGCGTTGGGGGCGCGGAAACGCTTCCAGTTCGGACTGAACCGATTTGAGCGGCTTGCAGCGTATTGACGTGCAGGGTTGCCGCAACTACGGAAACGTCACCGCCGCAGCCTAAGGCGGTCAAAGACCAGAATTTCCATTCGGCCCGAATTTCCACCCGGAATGTCGGCTTTCGACAACTCAGAAAGGGCGCAGGCTGTTATAGCGCGCCCAACTAGCGTGAAGAGGTGACAGGCAAATGAAGATCCTTGTGCCCGTGAAGCGGGTTGTGGATGCGAACGTCAAGGTTCGCGTGAAGGCTGATGGTTCGGCGGTGGAGCTCGCCAACGTCAAGATGGCGATGAACCCGTTCGACGAGATCGCGGTTGAAGAGGCAATCCGGCTGAAGGAAGCCGGCAAGGCGGAAGAAATCATCGTCGTCTCGATCGGCCCGCAGCAGTCGCAGGAGACCCTGCGCACCGCGCTCGCCATGGGTGCTGACCGCGCCATCCTGGTCAAGACCGACGAACAGACCGAGCCGCTCGGCGTCGCCAAGGTGCTGAAGGGCGTCGTCGACGCCGAGCAGCCCGGCCTTGTCATCCTCGGCAAGCAGGCGATCGACGACGACAGCAACCAGACCGGCCAGATGCTGGCGGCCCTGCTCGGCTGGGCGCAAGGCACCTTCGCCTCCAAGATTGTGCTCGACGGCGACAAGGCCAAGGTGACGCGCGAAGTCGACGGCGGCCTGCAGACGGTGGAGCTGAAGATGCCGGCGATCGTCACCGCCGACCTTCGCCTCAACCAGCCGCGCTATGCCTCGCTGCCCAACATCATGAAGGCCAAGAAGAAGCAGCTCGACGAGAAGACCCCGGCCGACTACGGCGCCGACGTCAAGCCGCGGCTGAAGGTCATCAAGACCGAGGAGCCGAGTGGCCGCAAGGCAGGCGTCAAGGTCAAGAGCGTCGCTGAGCTGGTCGACAAGCTCAAGAACGAAGCCGGCGTGCTGTAAGCGATCGGGAAAGGAACAAGAAAAATGGCTATTCTCCTCATCGCAGAACACGACAACGCAACGCTTTCCGACCAGACCGCCAAGGCGCTGTCGGCCGCCTTGCAGATCGGCTCGGACGTGCATGTGCTGGTTGCCGGCAAGGGCGCCAAGCCGGCAGCGGACGCCGCCGCCAAGCTGAAGGGCGTGAGCAAGGTGCTGTTGGCCGAAGCCGACGAGCTTGCCGAGCGCCTTGCCGAACCGACGGCAGCGCTCGTCGTGTCGCTGGCAGGCGCTTACGACACCATCATCGCGCCGGCGACCTCGTCGGGCAAGAATGTCGCGCCGCGCGTGGCAGCGCTGCTCGATGTCGCGCAGGTGTCCGAGATCATCGAAGTGGTGTCGCCCGACACTTTCAAGCGGCCGATCTATGCCGGCAACGCCATCCAGACGGTGCAGTCGAGCGACGCCAAGAAGGTGATCACGGTCCGCACGGCCTCGTTCCAGGCAGCCCCCGAGGGTGGCTCGGCGGCGGTCGAGAGTATCAAGGCGGCAGCCAATCCCGGCCTGTCCACCTTCGTCGAGAACAAGCTTTCCGAGACCGACCGTCCGGAGCTGACCTCGGCCAAGATCATCATCTCGGGTGGTCGTGCGCTGGGTTCGGCGGAGAAGTTCCAGGAGGTCATCCTGCCGGTCGCCGACAAGCTCGGTGCGGCGGTCGGCGCTTCGCGCGCGGCGGTCGACGCCGGCTATGCGCCGAACGACTGGCAGGTCGGCCAGACCGGCAAGGTGGTTGCCCCCGATCTTTACATCGCGGTGGGCATCTCCGGCGCCATCCAGCACCTCGCCG
>NZ_RZRQ01000092.1:0-19845 GCF_003997785.1 Mesorhizobium sp. M7D.F.Ca.US.004.01.2.1
GCGCCAGCTGGTCGGCGGCAGTTTCTTCAAGGATAGTTATGTCGACACCGGCATCGTCGACGAGGATCATGTCCGCGAATTGATGGGTGTCGTCGCGGGCATTCGCCATCAGCCGGTGGCCGTGAGAGCGGGAGCGGGCACATGACGATCAGCATCAGCGCCATGCCGGTCCGCGAAGCGGATTTCTCCGCCTACGGAACGGTCCATTCGTTGGCGGCTCCCGGCACGCCTGCGAGCGAGGTAGGGCTGGTGCGTTCTTCGGGCCTCGGCTGGACGGACACCTACACAGCGGCGCCGCTGCTGAGCACCACTGGCAGCCTCGGTTACACGCTGGGCGAGGGCGGGCCGTTCGACACCGTCAAGATGGAGCGCCATCTCGACACGCAGGAAGCGCTGTTCTGTGCTGCCAAACCCATCGTGCTGGCGGTGGCCGCAGCTACGGAAGCAGCGCGACCAAAGGCCGGGGATATCCGCGCCTTTATCATTGAACCGGGCACGGTCGTGGTCATGCATAAGGGCACCTGGCACGATGCCTGCCGGGGCATCGACGAGCCGACGCATTACTACTGGATGGCGACGTGCGGCGGCGGCTCCGTCTGGGTCGATATCGAGGGCGGGCCGGTGCATGTGACAGCGGCGGGCCGCTTCGATGCCTGAGGCAAGAACCGCCTTCTTTATCGGGGATGTCGCTCTCGACGACTATTTCACCGCCGAGCGCTGGCCCGACATTGCCGACAAGGCCTTGGTCCGGGAGGCGAAGAGCTATGTTGGCGGTATGATCGCCAACGCGGCGAGCGTCCATGCCGGGCTTGGTGGGCGCACGGAATTCATCTCGCTGCTCAACGACAGCCAGTTGTCCGCGCGGCTGTGCATGGCGCTGAACGAGACCGGCGTTTCGACACGGCATATGCTGCATGATCCGTCGCTGGCGGATTCGCGCAACCTGATCTTCCTGGTCGGCGACGAGCATGTGGTTCTGATCATCGAGATGGGCAACCAGCCGATGCAGCTGACGCCCGAAGCGCTGGCCGGCCTGCGCACGCCCGGCTACCTCTATATGAGCCTTGGCCGCACGAAGCGGCTGCGGGCCGAGGGGCTGCAGGGTAGGGAACTGCTGGCGGATTTCCGCCGCCATGGCCGCAAGCTGATCCTCGATCTCGACGTCGACGGTTTTTCGACTGGCGATCTTGATTACCTGCACAGCGCGGATGTGCTGATCATGAACCAGATCGGCTTCGGCCACGCCTTCGGCGACATCGATCTCGCCGGCATGAATGCGTGGATGCGGAAGCATCAGGTCGGCACGGTCATCCGCACGCTGGCCGCCGCCGGCGCGGAGGCGTTCGATGGGCAAGGTCGCATCGAGGTCCGGGGCTACAAGGTTCCCGTCATCGACGTGACCGGCGCCGGTGACACGTTTGGCGGCGCGCTGACCTATGCGCTCGGCGAAAACCTCAGCGTGCCCGAGGCGCTGGAACTGGCAATCGCTGCCGCCTCGCGTGCGGTCGCAATCGAGGGGCCGCAAGGCGGCGTCGCCTCGCTGGAAACGATCAAGCGGTTCCGAGCGGAGTTCGCGCGGAAGCGGAGCTAGTCTAAAGCGTGTCGCGATTTAAGGGATTCAGGATTCCCATTGATTTGAGTTCGTGATTCATTGCGGTTGAAAGGGAACCGCGATGGGCAAGCCGCTACCGCTTGAGTTGCGTCGGCGTGTTGTTGTACGTCGATGAGGGACATGGTCACCGCGATGCAGCGCGCCACTTCCGCGTTTCGCCTCGCTTTGTGAACAATTCCAACGTGCTGCGGAAATCTGCTGGGCGGCGTTGCCGTTGCCCTGAAGGAGACCCGCGCCACTATCCGCGTGATCGGCGTCCAGTCCGATGGCGCGGCCGGCCTCCACGACAGTTTCCATGCCGGCCTTATTCTGTCCCGTCCCGTCAGGACCAATGCAGAATGTCTGGCGCAACGGCAGCCTGCGGACTTTGCGTTCGCCGTCGTAAAGGCGTTTGCTCTCGGCCCACATCCTGTCGGAACCCGGTTCCGCCGCCGGCCTTGCCGCGCTCGAACATCACCCACGCCTGGCGACGCAGGGCGGCCCAATCGTGATCGTCGTGACGGGCGCGAACGTGGATGCGGCTGCGTTGGCCCGCATACTCTCGACGCGCAATCGCTAGGGATGCCGCCGCAGTGGCGCCTTCACAACGGCGGTTGCCCCGCTTGATAGCGCTGACCGCCGTCCTGTGACGGCACAATCTTGAACACATTGCGAGGGACTGGACATGTCGAGGCAATGGAGCTGTACGCAACCATATCCCTCAACACGGGCCGGCTGTCCGCAATCGCGGAGCAACTTTGCCAGCACGCCAGCGGAGACGTGGAAACCGACGTGCAGGCTTGTCGCGCCGATTCCATGGAGGTGATGCGCGACATAACGCGCCTTGTCGCACTGATTGCTTTGGCCGGCACGACGCCGCCGAGGAAGCCGCACTGACCACGAGCTCACCAGGACGCCAGATCTGGCGGCGCATGCCGCGCTGAAACCGTTGGAACCTGCGGCTTACCAAGCAGGCCGATTCCTGGATGGCAACTGCGGGCGTCCCGATAACCCCTTGGACCTCTGCCCTCGCAAGAAGCTGGTTCTCAAACCAACCGGCATCCACGATCAAAGCGCAGGCGAAAGCCGTCGTCGCCGCAACGGGCGGTGACGAATATCTTTCTGCTGTGCGGATGATCGGTTCTCGCGCCATCCCGACTTGACCGGCAAAGCTCAATTCTGTAATTGGTTATGACAACCATACCAAATGCGGCGGAGAGGCTGCTGGATGGCTGACGACAGGGAGGAGATCACATGAACCGACATCTGCATTCGATCTTGAGAACAGCTTTTGTTGCCGGCAGCTTTTCCGTGCTGGCGAATGCGGCCATGGCCGCCGATGCCTGCCAGACCGACCAGCCCGGTGCATTGCCGGCGGATTCCAAGGCACTGCTGGAAAAGGAATTGCCTGCCGCCGCACAGGCCGGCTTCGAAGGCTATGGCAGCCCGGTGGTTGCCAGTCCCTTTATCAATTTCAAGCCGGCCAATGGAAAGCCGTGGACCATCGGCTACAGCAACTCGTTCTCAGGTAATGCCTGGCGGGCCGCGGCCTTGGCGCATCTCCAGGCCGATGTGGAGCAATACAAGAAACTCGGCCTCGTCAAGGATCTGATCGTCACCGACTCCAATGGCGACGTCACAACGCAGATCCAGCAGATGCGTTCGATGATCCAGAAGGGCGTCGATCTCATCATCTCGATCCCGGGTTCGCCGACCGCAATGAACGGCGTCATCGACGAGGCCGCACAGGCCGGCATTCCGGTCATCACGCTGGCCGCCCCGGTCACGACCGCCAATGCCATCAACGTCGACACCAATGGCTACCTGATCGGCAAGACGATGGCACTCGGGCTTGTCCAGTTGCTGAACGGCAAGGGCAGCATCCTGACCGTCGAAGGCATTCCCGGCACCTCGGGCAGCGAATTGATCAAGGCCGGCGGCCAGGCGGTGTTCAAGAATTGCCCAGACATCAAGATCGTCGCCGACCTTGTCGGCCAATGGTCCGAATCCGCGGCCCAGACTGCCGTGCTGCAGCAGCTCTCGACCAATCCGGCCGAGATCAACGGCGTCTGGCAGCAGGGCTCGATGTTCATGGGCGTGACCAAGGCGCTGGAACAGGCCGGCCGGGCAGCGGTTCCGGTCACTGTCGGCAACCCTAACCAGAATTCACTCGCCTACTGGCATGACAATGCACCCAAGGGCTACAAGACCGTCGGCTCGTCCAATGCACCGGGCGCGGGCATGGATCTGGTGTTCCAGACCGGCATGCGCGTGCTGACGGGGCAGGGCCTGAAGGTTTCCAATGTCGTCGTGCGGCCGCCGCTGATCACCGCCGACACGCTCGGCCAGTGGTACAAGCCGGACTTCACGGTCGACTCGACCGGCGTCGGCGAGCCGCCGGCCGGCACCTGGATGCCAGACAGCGTGCTCGACGGCTATTTCACCAACCCGGCCCCGCTGCCGCAATAAGCCTCCCAAGGCCAAAGCCGGCACAGTCGCCTCAGCGAGGCGACCGTGCCAACATCACCACATTTCAAGACCGAGCAGTCGCCATGTCGAAATCCTACCTCGCCAGCGCCATCGAGATCCTGCAGCAGGTCGAGGCGACGCAAAGCGACAAGATCAGGACCGCGGCAGGCTGGATCGCCGACGCCATCGAGGCCGACGGCCTGGCGCATTTCTTTGGCGCCGGCCATTCGCATATGGCTCTGGAAGAAGCCTTCCCGCGCAATGGCGGGCTGGTCGGGCTGCATCCGCTGTCCGAGCTCGCGTTGTCCTATTACACGCCGGTGATCGGCAATTCGGGCATCTACCAGATGCGCTATTTCCAGTCGGTGGAGGGCCTCGGCGAAGTCATCTGGAAGAATTACCGCTTCAAGCGGACCGACTGTTTCGTCGTCTACACCAACACCGGCGTCACCAAGGTCGCGCTCGACATTGCCGGCTTCGCCAAGACCGAAGGCATGCGCGTCATCGCGGTGACCTCGCTGCAGCACGCGGCCGCCACCGGGACCGATCACAAGGGCGGCAAGCGCCTGCATGAGATCGCCGACCTCGTTATTGACAATTGCTCGGTGGTTGGCGATGCGATGGTCGATATTCCGGGATCGGAAGACAAGGCCGGCGCCGGCTCAAGCATCACCAGCATCGCTATCACCAATGCGCTTTCGACCGAGGCGGCGCTGGAACTCGCCCGCCGGGGACACAGCCCCATGGTGCTGCCCAGCCCGTATTTCGAAGGCACGCCCGAGGGCAAGGCGCGCCGCGCCCGCGCCGAAAAGCGCTGGGACGAATGCATGGCCGAATATTCGCGCCGCTATGCCGGAATGTTCATCCGAGGCGACCGCTAGGCCGCCCCCATTTCTAAAGTTCTGGAGCCGATATGGAATACCAAGCCGATGTCGTGGTGGTTGGAGCCGGCAGCGCCGGCATGGTCGCCGCACTGGCCAGCGCCCGCAATGGCGCCAGCACGATCCTGCTCGAGCGTGGTGGCTTCCTCGGTGGCATAAGCACCGCTGTCCTCGACACGATGTACGCTTTCTACGCGCCGGGCGAAGCCCAAGAGAAGGTCGTGTCCGGCCTGCCCGGTGAAGTCGTAGCGCAGATGGAAAAATATGATGCGGTGTTGCGCCGACCGAACACCTTCGGCTCGGGGACCGGCATCACCTACAATCCCGAAACCCTGAAGCGCGTCTGGGACGATCTCGCCCGCGAGGCCGGCGTGCGCGTCTTCCTGCATACTTTCGTCACCGGTTCGATCAAGACAGGCCAGCGCGTGAGCGGCGTGCGCTTCGTCAACAAGGCCGGCGGTCACGAGGTGAAGGCCAAGATCGTTATCGACGCTTCGGGCGACGCCGATGTGGTCGCCGATGCCGGCGGTGATTTCGAGCTCGCCGGCCGCGACGGTGCCCAGCAGACGCTGTCCACCACCTTCCGCATGGCCAATGTCGGTGAGCGGGCGCTTTCCGTGAAGAAGGAAGAGCTGCATTCGCTGATGCGCGATGCCAACAGAAGCGGCCGCTTCAACCTGCCGCGCGAGGAAGGCAGCGTGCATCGCACCCCCGACAAGGGCATCATGGCGACGATCATGACCCGTGTTCCCGGCGTTGCCCCCGACGACATCGAGGGCATATCAAAGGCCGAGGCGGATGGCCGGACTCAGGCGCAGGAATATTTCCGCTTCCTCAAGGCGATGGTCCCCGGATACGAAGAGGCGGTGCTGATCGGGACTTCGCCCTGGATTGGCGTACGCGAGACCCGCCGTATCCTCGGCGACTATCAGCTGACCGGCGAGGACGTGCTGGCCGCGCGCCGTTTTGACGACGGCATCGCCCGCTGCGGCGCCCCGATCGAGGACCATCATGCCGGCCGCGACACGCGTTGGGCCTATATCCCGAATTCCGGCACCTACACCATTCCATTCCGCGCGCTGCTGCCGCGCAATCTGGACGGTATTGTCGTCGCCGGCCGGTGTCTGTCGTCGACCCACGATGCTCATGCCAGCGCTCGCTCGATCGGCACCTGCATGGCGATGGGCCAGGCTGCGGGCTCGGCCGCGGCCCTCGCGGCGGCCAAGCGCATCACGCCCCGGCATGTTCCAACCGCAGAGTTGCTTGACTTGCTCGACCGGCAAGGTGCTGATTTCGGGCAAGATAGATCCGCATCGTCAGCCGCATGAACGCAGCCGCAACGCAAATCGATCAGCCCCTGCTGCTCAAGGTCGAAGGCATCGCCAAGGCATTCGGCGAAACCCGCGCCCTGAAAGCCTGCAATCTGTCGATTCGGCCAGGCAGCATCCACGCGGTCATAGGCGAAAACGGCAGTGGCAAATCCACGCTGGTGAAGCTCTTGACCGGCGTGGTGCAGCCGGACGCCGGCACGATCCTGCTTTCCGGGCAAAGCAGCCTTCGCCTTTCGTCGCCGCGCGCCGCGCGTCAGGCGGGCATCGCCACAACCTTTCAGGAAATCCTCGTTCTTGAAGAACTGTCGCTGCTCGACAATCTCTGGCTCGGGCAGGACGATCTGTTCAGGGCGCGGATCACCTCGGCCAAGCGCCGCACCAAAGCCGCCGCGATCCTGTCGGAACTGCTTGGCGACGTTCTGCTCGATCTCGACGCAAAAGTCGCCGATCTCGACCTCGGCACGCGTCAGGCAGCGGTCATCGCGCGCTCGCTGCTGCTGCAGCCGAAGCTTCTGATCCTCGACGAGGCAACCGCTGCCCTCGACATCTCGACGCGCGACCGACTGTTCGCCGCCATTCGCCGCCGTGTCGACACCGGACTGTCGGTGCTGTTCATCACCCACAAGATGGACGAGATATCAGCCCTCTCTGACGAGGTGACGGTGCTGCGTTCGGGCGAGACGGTGGCGACATTGCCCATCGCCGAGGCGAACCCTGCGCGTTTGCTGGAACTGATGTCGGGCCGGCTGGAGGCGGTGCTGCGGCCTCGCGAAACCGGTACAGCGACCGGCACTGTTCGGCTGACCGCATCCGGCATCGGGCTCGCGATCCATGCCAACCCCGTCGATCTGCTGGTCCGGTCCGGTGAAATCCTCGGCCTCGCAGGCCTCGAGGGCCACGGCGCCGATCTGTTCGCACAGATCGTCGGTGGTGTGCGCACGCCGTTGGCCGGCGCCGTTCGCGGCGAGACCGGGGACGTGATTCGCGGTCAGGCCGATTTCGTCGGTCACGGCGTCGCCTACGTGCCGCGCGACCGCAAACTGGAAGGCATCTTCGCGCCGCTATCGATCGCCGATAATTTCTCGATTTCGACACTCGACCGCTACACGCGTTTCGGGCTCGTCGACGAGGCCAGGGTGGCGGCGGAACGCGCACCGTTGTTTGCGCGGCTGGGCGTCAAGTTCGGCGCGCTTGGCCATGCCATCACCAGCCTCAGCGGCGGCAACCAGCAGAAGGTGATACTGGCGCGCACGCTGGCGCAGAAGCCGCGCGTGTTGGTGCTCAACGATCCGACACGCGGCGTCGATCTGGCGACCAAGCAGGATATCTACGCGTTGCTTCTGGAGCAGGCAGCGGCCGGGATTTCGGTGGTCATTCATTCGACCGAAATCGAGGAGCTGCTGGCGCTGTGCCACCGCGTGGCGATCTTCCACAATGCCACCCTATACAGCGTTCTCGACCGCGACGGTCTCACACGCGAGACTTTGATCGCCGGCCTGTTCGGACGTGAACCATGAGCGGCAGGGCCTCGAAAATCTGGCGCGATCCGACTGTCTTTGCCGGGCTGCTGTTTACCGTCCTGCTGATCGCCAGCATTGCGCAAGATCCGATCATCCTATCGCCACGCTTTCTCGCCGGCTCGGTTAGTGTCGCCATGCCGCTGCTGATCGGTGCCATGGCCGTCACCCCTGCCATCTTATCGGGCGGCGGCGGCATGGACCTTTCGGTCGGACCGCTGATGGGCTTCATCAACGTGCTGGTCGTCACCGCCCTGATCCCCGCCGGTCTTGGCGATTGGTGGAGTGCCGTGCCGCTGCTGCTGGCGGTTGGCCTCGCGGTTGGCGCCGCCAATGGCTGGCTGGTCGCGGTGGTGCGGCTGCAACCGATCGTGGCGACGCTCGGCACCTATCTTGTGCTCGCCGGCGTCAATCTCTGGCTGCTGCCCAGTCCGCTCGGGCCGGTGCCGCCGTGGTTTGCCGCGCTGTCGCGTTCGATCAGCGGTGTTCCCGGTCCGCTGCTGTTCGTCGTGGGCCCCGTTCTGGTCTGGTTCCTGCTCGGCCGCACGCCCTTCCTGAAGACGCTGCTTGCCGTCGGCGGTGACGATCGCGTCGCCTATTCGGCCGGTATCGACGTAACGCGCGTGCGCATCATCGCCTATGCGCTGTGCGGATTGTTTTCGGCCTGCGCCGGCATTGCGCTGACCTCGCTGATCCAGTCTGCAGATGCCAATGTCGGCGCTCCCTTCACCTTGCAGGTCATCACGGCGGCGGCCCTGGGCGGCATCAGCTTGGCGGGCGGTCGCGGCAGCATGTGGGGCAGCGCCTTCGGTGCGTTGTCGCTATTCCTGATCCAGAACCTGCTCACCAACTACGGCGTCTCGGTGTTCTGGCAGCAGGTCGTGTTCGGCCTGACACTGATCGCAGCTTTGATCCTCAACGCGGGACTGACGCGATTTTCGAACAGTCGGGGAGGCGCGCGATGATCAGCTTCTGGCATAGCTTCAAGCAGACACTGTGGCCGCAGGTGGTGGCACTGGTCGCACTCTATGCCATCGGCATGCTGACCATCAGCGGCTTCGGCGGCTGGCGCAGCATCCTGGCCATGCTGGTGCTGGCCTCCTTCATAGGCATTGCCGCCGCCGGTCAGACAGCGGTCGCGTTGCTCGGCGGCATCGACCTTGCCATTCCCGGTTTCATCGCCTTCGCCAATGTCGCGACAGCCGAGTTTACCGGCAATGGCTGGCCGTTCCCAGTCACAGCTTTGGCCATCCTGCTGGTCAGCGCCGTCCTCGGGGCCTTGAACGGATTTGCGTCACGTGCGCTGAAGCTCAATCCGCTCATCGTCACGCTGGGCGTCAGCGCTGTGATCATGGGCGCCATACTGGCGTGGACGGGCGGGCAGCCGACCGGATACGCCCCGAAATGGCTCAACCAGTTCGTCGCACCGTCGGGCACCACCTTTGGCCTGCCAATCCCGCCTGTTCTCGTTTTCTGGGCCGTGCTGTCGCTGGGTATGATCGTCATCCTGCGTCGCACCCCGTTCGGCAAACGCATCTATGCCAGTGGCGCCAGCCTGCCGGCGGCGCGGTTGGCGCAGGTCCCAACGATCCGGGTCTGGGTGTTGACTTTCGCACTGAGCGCCGTACTCGCCGCCGTCACCGGCATCCTGCTCGCCGGCTTCAGCACGCAAGGCGATCCGCGCATTTCGACGCCCTATCTGTTCAACACCATTGCCAGCGTCGTCATTGGCGGCACCTCATTGATCGGTGCGCGGGGCGGCTATGGCCGCACCATCCTCGGCGCCATCATCCTGACCGAGATCACCACGGTCCTGGTCGCCAACAATTTCAGCGCCGCGATCCAGCAGGCTCTGCTTGGCGTGGTTATCCTGCTTGTGGTGGCGACATACGGGCGTGAACAGTCCGTGGCGGCACGCCTATGATCAGGCACTCAATTGGTGTGGAGACTGGCGCGCTGGTCGGCCCACAGTTCAAGCCACAATTGGCAGCGATCGCCCCTGATAAGCGCACCCGACGCCTCGACCGCGACATTGCGGTTGTCGAAGGTAGTTCGGGTCAGACGCATCGCGGGCTGCTCTACGCCGACGTCGAGCAATGCGGCCTGTTCGCGGGTGATCAGCACCGGCGCCAACGTTTCGCGGGCGCGTACAAGCTGGGTACCGTATTCTCTCGCCAGCACGTCGTAGAGCGAGCGCGCGCCGAAATCGTAGCGGTCGAGACCAGGATAGCGGCTGCTGATCAAGGTAGAGGTCTCCAGGGCATAGGGGTCACCGTCGACAAAGCGCAGCCGTTCGAGCCGCAGCACCTCGTCGGCCAGGTCACAGCCGAGCGCGGCCGCCTCGGCGCGGTCGGGCGTCGTCAGCTTCCTGCTGATGACGCGTGTCGACACGAGCCGGCCGTCGGCCTTCAGCGCCTCGGAAATGCTGAAGAAGCCGAGCAGCGAGGATTCGATCGCCGCCTTGGCGACGAACGTGCCTTGCCCCTGGTTGCGGACCACGAGCTTGCGCGAGGAAAGCTCCGCCAGCGCCTGTCTAGCGGTGATACGGCTGACGCCATAAATCTCGCAAAGCTCGCGTTCGGGCGGCAACTGGTGCCCCGGCGGGAAGTCACCGGATTGGATCTTTGCTTCCAGAAGCCGGGCAATTCGTTTGTAGTTGGGCTCGCTGGCCAATCCAAAAGCCTCTCGAATCTACCTTGTGGTCATGACATTATGACACCGCTGAACTTTTTGCCAGCGGCAGGGAGGGTTTCGTGAGTGTTTCGCCGGCGGTGTTGGGGCTTGACCTGGGCACCCAGTCGACCAAGGCAGCTCTGGTTGCGCTTGACGGGCGCCCGCTCGGTTCGCACGCGGTCGCCGTCGATTTCCAGCGGCCACAGCCAGGATGGGGCGAGCAGTCGCCCGACCTGCTGTTGCAATCGGCCTTGACTGCCATCAAAGCGCTGACAGACCGCTTTCCGCAGACCGACATCATTGGCGTTGGCATTGCAGCGCAGATGGGCGGCGTCATCGGTGTCGCCGAGAATTTCGAAGCTGTCACCCCGCACGAAATGTGGCTCGACACCAGGGCCGATGCTGACAGAGAGGAACTGCTGGCCGCCCATGGCCCGGAGATTCTGGCCAAGAACGGCATCATTCCGTTCGTCACGCCGCGTGTCAGGCGATGGCTCCGACTCGACCCCGATCTGGAAAAGCGGCTGGTGCGCGTCGTGGCGCCTGCCGGCTATCTGGTTGGCAGGCTGACCGGCGCAGCGGCGCATGAAGCTGTGTGCGACCGCACGCAAGCCAATCTGTTCGGCTGCTTCGACGTCGCGGCCAACAAATGGGATGTTGACCTTGCCGAGCGCTGCGGCCTGCCGGCGCGTCTGCTTCCCCGCATCGCCGATCCGTTCGAGATCGCCGGTCGCATCTCGGCTGAAATCGCCGCGCTTTGCGGCCTCACGGCCGGCACGCCGGTGGCTGCCGGCATGGGCGACGGCACGGGCGGCTGGCTGGCGGCCGGCGGCGTCGAACCCGGCATCTGTATCGACACCAGCGGCTCGTCGGCGCATTTCGCGGTCACCGTCGACCGTTTCGTCACCGATCCGGACGGGCTGTTGTCATGCATGCCCTCGGCAGCACCGGGGCGGTTCTATCTGCTTGGCTTCACCACCAGCACTGGCCTTGCCCACCGCTGGCTGCGCGAGACGTTCGGCAAGTCCTATGAGGAGCTTGAAGTGCTGGCCGCGCAAACGCCGCGCGGCAGCAACGGCATATTGGCCGTGCCGCATTTCAATGGCAGGGTCAGTCCCTTCGAGGCCTCGATCAAGGGCGCCTTCATCGGCTTCGACGACAAGACCGGGCCTGGCGATTTCTATCGCGCTTTGCTGGAAGCAAGTGCTTTTGAACTGAATGGCTGGCTCAGTGCGGCGCGCCGGCTGGCACCCGATGTCGCGCTGTCGACGGTGGTCAATGTCGGCGGAGGCGCGCGCAACGGGCTGTGGAACCGCATCAAGGCCGATGTGACAGGGCTCAGCCTGTGGACCGCACAGTCCGAGGTCAACGCGGCGCGTGGCGCCGCCCTTGCCGCCAGCATCGCCGTCGGAGCGACCGGGCTTGCGGACACAAAATGGTTTTCGCCTGATTATCTCGCTGTCGAGCGTTTCGACTCTGACGCCGCTGGCCACGCAGCCTACGCGCCGTCCAGCGAGAGCTACCAAACCCTAACCGAACAGCTTCTGCCCGTTTATCGCACCTTGCAGAAGCTGCGCCAGGCCAAGAGAGAACCGTCATGATCGAATGGAGCAAGCTCACCGACCCCGAAATCGGCGCCCTCGACCGCAACCTTCCGGTGATCCTGCCAGTGGGGCTCATCGAGGCCCACGGCGCCCATCTGGAAAGCGGTTTCGACACCTATTCGGCCGAGTATTTCTCGCGCCGGCTGTGCCAGGAGACCGGCGCCATCCTGCTGCCGGCCATTCCTTACGGTTTCGCCGACACGAACTGGGAGTACGTCAGCACGCTCGGCGTCAAGGCCGAGACGCTCGGCATGGTGATAGGCGACATCTGCATGCTGCTTTGCCACCATGGTTTCAAGAAGATCATCGTCTTGTCTGGCCATGGCGGCAACGGCATCGGTGCCACGCTCGGCTTCCAGCGCGCCTGGGAGAAATACCCCGACATGCAGCCGGCGCACTGGTGCTATTTCCTGACCGGCGGCGTGCCGATGAGCCATGCAGACGAGAAAGAGACTTCGCTGGCAATCGCCATAGGCGGCCTCGTTCACATGGAGCGCGCCGAGGATTTTGTGCTGAAGAAGCCATGGCACGAGGCCTATTCGCGCAAGTCGCTGGCCCCACACAGCGGTGGCATGAACGGCAAGGCGACACTGGCGACGAAGGAGATGGGCGAGGACATCCTCAACCGCATCATGCCGGTGCTGGTCGACAAGTTGAAGGCCATCATCGCCGGGTAGGAGTCCCTGCGGTGCTGAAACGAGCCGACCTGGAGCGAGGCGCCGCAGGAGTCGAAAGTGGCTTCAGGACGCCGGTTTTGCATGGGCCTGCAGCGCGAGCGCAACCGCGAGGGATGGAAGCCGACCTTCCAGTGAAGCGATGAACCGCCGGGTTTTTGGAACATTAGCACTTTCAGATTAGTTCAGTTCGTGCTCGGATGTTGTCACTGGCATCCGGCGCAGGCTGGGTAGGTCAAAGCCTCAGCCGGCCCGCGTCACTGGTCCCTTCATGGCGCGGGCTTTGATCGACCAGGGAAACAAACAAGCCAGCCGCGACTTACCGGTGCCAAGCCTGACGGTCCTTGTGATCCACGGTCTGCTTGGTGCAAGGGAAAATCATCATCGACCATCTGGAGAACGCGACCATCGACGGTGAAATCGTGTACTCAACGAGGCCGGTCAGAGGGGGCGACGGAGCCGCGCATTTCCCAACGGTGACGCCTGGGCTTGGAACAGGTTTATCGGATCGGATGAGGAGACCCAGACGCAAATCCCGTAGGCCTTCACCAAAGAGATCAACAGAGCAGTTGGAATAGACAAACGGTGCATGGCTGGGCTGGGCCTCTTTGTTGCAGACCTTCGACCGGCGGCGGGGGCAACGGGTTCCGCGTCGCCGCCAAACCAGAAGATGTTGCGGCAGCCTGTGAGGGAGCAACCGAAGCGGCATCGAATCGATGCCTGAAGAAGGCTTGTCCTGTGTTGAGAGCGAACGCAGCCTTCTCGCAGTTACACGAGAAGCCAGCCGCTCCGTGCTTGCCGAAGAATTGACAATGAAGCCATCCATAACTCCAGGGTATGGACATCTCCACTTTATTTGCACTGATCCTGGCGATCGCCGTCATCTAAGGTGACCCTAATAATAAGGGAACTGCCTGGGTCAAGACCGCTGGGTCGGGGCGAGCGGGCCAGCGTTGGGCGCTATTGCCGACCTGACTTGACTGCGTCGAACAACCCGCCGTGAGCCAAGGTATATGTCTTCTAGGTAGCAGGTGGCTTCCGGACGTAGGAATCCGATGGGCGGAGCTGGCTACTGTGTCCAGGGCGAAGGACCAAATATGACGGATCGAGGATACGAGAAGTCTGGAGCAGGTGCAAATGTCGTGCGCCTGGTCGAGGGGCCTGCCATCGCCGGCGCGCCGAAGCGCCCCTTGATCCAGCTTGACAACCTTAGCAAGCGCTATGGCGGCCATACAGTCCTCGAGGGCATTGATCTCGAGGTTATGTCTGGAGAGGTCGTTGCCATTATAGGGCCGAGCGGCTCCGGCAAGAGCACGCTGCTCCGTTGCATCAACTATCTTGAACCGCCGGATGGTGGCCTTGTCACCATCGGCGACATCACCCTCAGCGCCGCGATACCAGCTTCTTCGACCGAGCTTGCGAGGTTGCGCCGCTCCGTTGGTATGGTGTTCCAGTCATTCAATCTCTTTCCCCATATGACGGTGCTCAGAAACATCAGCCTCGCGCAGGAGCGAGTGCTCGGGCGTAGCCGCAAGGAAGCTGAAGAGCGCTCGATGCAGCTGCTGAAACGCGTTGGACTTGGGGACAAAGCCGGGCAATATCCCGCCCGCTGCTCCGGCGGCCAGCAGCAGCGTGTCGCGATCGCCAGATCGCTGGCACTCGACCCTCAAGTTATGCTCTTCGACGAACCGACGTCGGCGCTCGACCCGGAACTTGGTCTCGAAGTGCTGGCAGTCATGCGCGAGCTTGCCGAGACCGGCATGACGATGATCGTTGTCACTCACGAGATGAGCTTTGCTGAAAACGTGTCCGACACGGTCATGATCATGGCCGATGGCAGGATCGTCGAAAAAGGTCCCTCCACTGAGGTCATGCGCAATCCGCAGCACGAGCGCACGAAACGGTTCCTTCGTGCGGTTCACGACCGATGAGTGCCGCCGACCTGTTGCCGATCCTGCGCGGTTTGCCCTGGACGCTCGGCCTGACCCTTGGGGCCTTCCTGATCGGCGCGCTTCTCGGAATGCCGCTTCTCGCCGCCCGCCAGAGCCGCTCGGTACCACTGCGGGGGCTTTCAATGACAATCATCCAGATCGTGCGTGGCATCCCGCCAATCCTGTGGCTGTTTATCGTCTTCTTCGGCCTTGGAACGGGCTATCTTCCGATCAGCCCATTCGGCGCGGCAGTCGCCAGCCTCGGCCTGATCTCTGCCGCCAACATGGCGGAAATCTATCGTGGAGCGCTTGCCTCAATCCATCCTGGCCAATGGGAAGCCTCTTCCGCCCTCAATCTCGGACGCTGGTCTACTCTCGTCGATATCGTCGCGCCACAGACGTTTCGCGTCGCACTCCCCTCCGCGGCGAGCTACCTTATTGGCCTGATGAAAGAAACCGCGGTCGCCTCCACCATCGGCGTCACCGAACTCACCTTTTACGGCAATCAGCAGTCGCAGCTGACTTTCCGCGGTCTGGAAGTCTTCGCCGTGGTCGGTCTGATCTATGTGCTGATCAGTCTGCCGGTCGCATGGCTTTCCCGTATTGCTGACAGCTATCTGCAGGCGAAGGTGGCCCGCTGATGTTCCCGTCCTCCGATGAACTTGCGGCTTGGATGCCGGACCTGCTTGCCGGCCTGTCGATAAGCCTGCAAGTCACGACCTTCAGCCTGTTGTTCGGCATTCCCTTTGGGCTCTTGCTCGCCCTTGGCGTACTGGCGAAGAGGAAGTCCGTGAAAGCTGCTTCGCTGTTCCTCGTGGAGGTCGGCCGCGGCGCACCGGCGCTTGTGTTGCTGCAGTTCATCTACTTTGGATTGCCATCCGCCGGCCTGGCGCTGGAATCCTTTGCGGCTGCTGTCATAGCGCTCACCTGGAACACCGGCGCCTATACCAGCGAGATCATCCGCGCCAGCCTGCAGTCCATCCCGGACGGCCAGCGCGAGGCCGCTCTGTCGATAGGGCTCAATCGGCTCGACACGCTGCGGTACGTCTTGTTGCCGCAAGGCTTGCGCGTCGCGCTTCCCGCACTCCTTGGTTTCTCCATCTTGATCTTTCAGGGGACGTCGCTCTGCTTCACGATTGCTCTGCCGGAGCTCGTCAGCCGCGCCTACGAAATTGGATCGAACACATTCCGCTACTTTCCGGTGCTGCTCACAGCCGGCGCCCTCTACGCCTTCATCTCCATCCCCGCCGCCCTGATCGTCAGCTATCTCGAAAGGCGGGCGGGTTCGTATGCTCTTCGCTAGATCTTCACAAGGAAAGGATCCTACCAGCATGGCCTACTCACTGAAGAACGCAGTCCGCCTTTTTCTCACCGGCATCACAGGTACCCTTGCCTTCGGCCAGGCAGCCTTCGCTCAGGACTGCACGCCAAAGCACAAGTTCGCGACGGTTTCGACAGGCTCATTGACCGTTGCCGTCACCACCCTGGTTCCCCACTCCTACCTCGAAGCGAATGGCAACTTGAAGGGTATTGATGGCGATATCGCCAACGAGTTCGCCAAGCGGGAATGCCTGACCGTCAAGGCGATTGCTGTCGATCCGGCGGCCGCCATTCAATACGTCCTTTCAGGACAGGCCGACATAACTGTCGGTGATTGGTATCGCACCGCTGAGCGCGCAAAAGTCATGAACCTCTCTGGTCCTCTCTATACCGATCAGATGGGCATCTATTCGAAAGAGGGCCTGACGAAGCTTGCCGATCTGGGCGAAAAGCGTGTCGGTACCGTGCAGGGCTACCTCTGGGTCAGCGACCTGAAGGCGATGCTCGGCTCCAAGCTCAAGCTCTATCCGAACTCGGTGAACTTGCAGCAGGACCTCCTGTCAGGCCGCATCGACGTTGCCTTCGATGGCTACTCGACCGGTGTCGTCGCGCAAAAGAGCGGCGCTCTGAAGGATATCCAGGTCAAGGTCACAGTTCCGGACGAACGCGTGAAGGCGACGAAAGAGGCAGCTCAGGCGGCTTTCCCCTATGCTTCCGCCGCCAAGGATTTCGGTGCCGCGCTCGACGCTGACATCGAAGCCATGCATGCCGACGGAACGATCGTGACGATTATCAAGTCCTATGGCCTGGACGGTACGGCTGCCGACACGGGTGCGCCGCGTCTCATCCACTGAGAAATAAATCTGGGTCAAATCTTCCGCCCCGCTTTTGGCGGGGCGGAAAACTCGAAACAAGAAGAATTGCGGAGACAAAACGATGGCTGTCCACTCAGTCACTCGCAAGACCCAGTCGTGGTATGGTGAATCGATCGGCATTCTAATTCTTGATGCTGCCTATCCATGCGTACCAGGCAATGTTGGCAACGCGACGACCTATCAATTTCCGGTCCGCTACCAGGAAGTGCGAGGCGCCACAAGCGAGCGGCTCATAAACCAGCGCGACCCCGCGCTGTGCGAGGTTTTCGTGGAGGCTGCCCTGGAATTGCAGAGCCGTGGTGTCAAAGCGATCACCGGCGCGTGTGGGTTCATGGCATACTTCCAGAGGGAAGTAGCCGCTGCCGTCGACATTCCGGTTTTTCTCTCAAGCATCATGCAGGTTCCCTTCATGCACGCGTTCTCTGGCGGCACCGTCGGCATTATCGCCGCCAATGGAGCTTGTCTGACGCCCCATCATTTCGAGTCATGCAACGTTCCGGGCAACATCCCGATAGCGGTTGCCGGCATGGAAGCGCAGACCGAATTCCGTGAGGCGATCCTTGATGAGAAAGGCACGCTCGATTCCGCCGCGATCGAACGCGAGGTCACCGAAGTTGCCCGCAAGCTCGTGAAGGACAACCCCGATGTTCGCTCGATCCTGCTCGAATGCAGCGATCTGCCGCCCTACGCTCACGCGGTTCAGGCGGCAACCGGGCGCCCGGTCTTCGATTTCATCACCATGATCAACCACGTGCAGCAGAGTGTCACCCGCAAGGCCTACTCCGGCCACATGTAAGAACAAGCAAGATCGGCCGGACGCCAAACAGGAATGCCATCCATGTCTGCTGATCACTACTATCTCCTCGGCCGTTCGGGCTTGCGGGTGAGCCGTATCGCGCTTGGAACGATGACCTTCGGCAATGGTGGCATACGCGGTCTCGGCGGCTCCTGGGGGTCCGATGAGACCGCCGCACGTGCGATCTTCGATCGATACCTCGATTGCGGCGGCAATTTCATCGACACAGCCGATTCCTACGCAGCAGGCATGAGCGAAACGCTGGTCGGCAAATTCGTGAGCGAAGCAGCTGCGCGCGATCGCGTGGTCATCACCACCAAGTTCTCGAACTGCCTTGAACCAGGCAACCCGAACGCAGGTGGCAACGGCCGCAAGAACCTGATGCGCGCCGTCGATGCCTCGCTGCGCCGATTGAAGACCGACTATATCGACCTGTTTCTCCTGCACACTTGGGATCGTATGACTCCGGTCGAGGAAGTCATGCGGTCCTTCGACGATCTGGTACGGGCCGGTAAGATCCGCTACGCCGGGCTCTCCGACGTGCCGGGCTGGTATGCGGCGCGCGCCCAGACCTGGGCGGAAGCACATGCTCTGACGCCGCTGATCAGCTTACAACTTCCCTATTCACTTGCGGAGCGTAGCATCGAGAACGAGTTCGTGCCGCTAGCGCAGGCGCTGGGCCTTGGCATCACCGCCTGGAGCCCGCTCGCCATGGGTCTGCTTTCCGGCAAGTATCATACTGGCCGGCAGACTCCCGGGCGTCTTGCCCTCGATGCCTCCGGCAACGGTCTTGGCTTCTTCACCGAACGCAACGTTCGGATCGTGGAAGTCCTCAAACAGGTCTCGACTGAAATAGGCCGTAGCATGGCACAGGTGGCACTGAACTGGGTGGTCGCCCGTCCGGGTATAGGTGCCGCCATTATCGGAGCAAGCCGTATCGGGCAGCTTGACGACAACCTATCATCGCTCGACTTTGAGATCCCCGAACCGTTGCGCAAGCAACTCGACGCGGCCAGTGCCGTCGAGCCTGTCTATCCCTATTCGCTTTTCGCCGATGACTATCAGGCAGGCATCCTCAACGCCGGCGCGTCAGTCGGCGACAAGCCCCGCGGTTACTACAGCGAGACCTTTCTGCCGAAGGTTTCCGACTATGTGATCGGTCGGCCGAAGAGTTGACCGGTTCGGCAAATAAGCTAGGTGGCAATCAAGGCGTCGGCATCCTGCTCAAGAAGCCAATCACGGAACAGCTCCGCGCCCCGCTTCGGGGGACGCTGTGCCGGCATGACGATATGGATGCTTTGGCCGGACCGATAGTTCAAGCGAATTGGGCAAACAAGCCGCCCCGCCCGGATATGGTCGTGCACCAGATGCTTCCACCCAAGTGCGACCCCCTGTCCAAGCACAGCTGCCTCAATTGTGCTCAGGGCGTCAGTGAAGACGAAGCCCTGCGTTAGCCTGGTGACGGGGACATCGTTGCGCTCCAACCATTCCCGCCAGCCCATACGTGAACGGTGGCGCTCCTCGCAATGCAGCAGCGCGTGATTGACGAGTTCGACCGGCAGATGGATCGGTCCATGCTCCTTGAGATAAGCCGGGCTACATACCGGCCCTACCTCTTCAGTTGCAAAATGCCAGGCATGGACCCCTGGCCATTTGCCAGTGCCAAGCCGCGCCGACAGATCAATATCCTCCTCCATGAGGTCCTGATCGTCGCGACCGCTTTCCTCGATGCGAAGGGCGACATCCGGATATTGCGCCTTGAAATCATTCAATCGTGGCAGCAGCCATAGCTGCACGAAAGAAGCGGAGAAAGAAACGCGGACGATATCCTTCGAATGCTTCTGCCTGAGCGCTGAGATCACCATGTGCAGGTGGTCGAACGCCTCCTGCGTTTCCTTATAGAGCCGCCGGCCTTCGGCAGTGAGTTCCAGGCGTGCATGCTCGCGCCGGAAAAGCTTCAGTCCAGTTGCATCCTCCAAGAGCCGAATCGTCTTGCTTACAGCAGGCTGACTTATGTTCAACTCTTCGGCGGCCGCCGTAAAACTCTGCCGTCGGGCGGCGGCTTCGAACACGAAAAGATAGTTGGCCGAAGGCACGAGGGACCGAAGTCGATGCATAAATCCAGGTTATGCCTCGGGGCATTTTTTAGCAAGATCACAAGCACCGTCGGGCTTTGTAAGGTG
>NZ_RZRQ01000093.1:0-19687 GCF_003997785.1 Mesorhizobium sp. M7D.F.Ca.US.004.01.2.1
GGACGATACGAAGGCCGCCGCGCCTCTCGAACGCCCGGTTGCGCGGTCGATCGACCGCACGGCGGCCCCGGTACGCTTCGTCTGGCGCACCGATGCCGAGGGTAAGTTCAGTGCGCTGTCGCCGGAATTCACCGACATCGTCGGCAAGCCGGCGGCCGACGTGATCGGCCGGCGCTTCAGGGATGTCGCGGCCACCTTCGGCCTCGATCCCTCCGGCGAGATATCAGGCCTCCTGGAACGGCGCGATACCTGGTCCGGGCGCTCCGTGCTGTGGCCGGTCGTCGGCACCGATCTTAAGATACCCGTCGACCTCGCGGCGCTGCCTGTCTATGGCCGCAGCCGCGCCTTCGAGGGTTTCCGTGGCTTCGGCGTCGCGCGCGCCAGCGATGCAGTCGTCGATCCGGAAGCGATCGGCATGGCGCTGGTCCCCAATGGCGAGGCGCCGGCGACGCCGGAACCGCAAGCCGTCGAACCCGCGCTCGAACAGCCTAAGGCTGAAGAGCCGAAGGCCGAGGACACTCAGGCATCGGACCCGTTCAAGGGCGAAGTGCCGGCGCTGACCATCGTGCCTAAACAGGAACGACGCTTTGCCGATAAGGTGATCCGGCTCGCCGAACATCGCCAGCCGGCCAACGACAAGGGTCTGTCGACCCTGGAACGCAGCGCGTTCCGCGAGATCGGCGAGCGACTGAAGAAGGACAGCGCCGCGGTCGAGCCGGCAGAGACCGAGAAGCACGGCCTCGAAAGCTTCGGGGAAGCGACGACCGAGACATCTGCTGAACCTTTGGCGGAAACTGCGGATGTGCCGACCGCTAAGGCCGAAGCTTCAGTCGAGGCGGCCGGCGACCCGACGCATGCCAGCGAGATCACTGCGGCAGAGCCAGAGAACGAACCGGTCGAGCCGTCCGATGTCGATGCCGAAGACGAGCGGGATCTGGCGCGGCTTGACGGCGGCCATCTGGACGAAGCGGCTCGTGAGGAACCTTCCGAGCCGAATGTGACGGGCTCGTTGCTCGACTATGCTGGCCATGATGACGACGGCGGTCCTGTCGCGGACAACAGTGACGAGGCCCCTGTTTCCGAACCGGTGGCGGCGAAACCAGAAATCACCAAGCCCGTCGCGGCTGGCGAAGAGCCGGCTGGCGCTGATGCGACACATGACGCCGTCGATGACGACAGCATGACGTCAGCTGATTTTCGCGATGCCGAGGATAGCGAGGATTGGGCGCAGCCCGACGCGGATGGCGCGGTGCCTGACAAGGAGGCGGCTGCATCCGCCGAGGAAACCACCAGCGCAAGCGAGGCCGTCGCGGCACGCGTCGAGCGCCCTCGCCTGCAGGTGCCGCCGCTCAAGACTGAAGGCTTCGTGCCGTCGGCGTTTTCCGCCGGAGATGAGCACAAGGCTCCAGACACCTCGCTGCTCGGCAAGCTGCCGGTGCCGCTGCTCATCCATTCCGGCGACCAGTTGCACTATGCGAACGAGGAATTCCTCAATCTGACCGGCTATGAGGCGCTCGATGACCTGGCGGATGCCGGCGGCCTCGGCGCGCTGTTTGCCGACCCCTACGCCGACGACGGCGCTACCGACGGCACCGATCGTGCGCTGCGGTTGAAGACGCGTGACGGACAGGAATTCCCGATCGAGGCCATCTTGCGCTCTGTTCCCTGGCGCGACGGCAAGGCGCTGATGCTGGTCGTGCGCCGCTCCGGCGAGGATGACGCACCGGCGGCCCTGCATGCGGTTGGCGACGAGCAGACGCAACCCGACATTCCCGAGCTCAAGGCGCGCATCGCCGAGATGCGCACCATCATCGACACCGCCACCGACGGCGTCGTGCTGATCGGCCGTGACGGCACCATCCGCTCGATCAGCCGTCCGGCCGAAGCGCTGTTCGGTTTCGACAGCGACGACGTCACCGGCAAGCCATTCGCCTCGCTGTTTGCGATCGAAAGCCAGCGCGCGGCGCGCGACTACCTCAACGGACTGTCCGAGCCTGGCGTGGCGAGCGTCATGAATGACGGCCGCGAGGTGATTGGGCGCGAGGCGCAGGGGCGCTTCATCCCGCTGTTCATGACCATTGGCCGGCTGCCCAACGATAGCGGCTTCTGCGCTGTCGTGCGCGACATCACGCAGTGGAAGCGGGCCGAAGAGGATTTGACGCAAGCGCGTGCGGTGGCCGAGCGCGCGTCTTCACAGAAGACCGATTTCCTCGCCCGCATCAGCCACGAGATACGCACCCCGCTCAACGCCATCATCGGCTTTTCCGAACTGATGGTCGACGAGAAGTTCGGACCTGTCGCCAATGACCGTTACCGCGACTATCTGCGCGACATCAACCGCTCGGGCAATCATGTGCTCGACCTGGTCAACGACCTGCTCGACATCTCGAAGATCGAAGCCGGCCAGCAGGAGATGGCCTACGAGGCGGTGTCGCTCAACGACACACTGGCCGAGACGGTGGCGATGATGCAGCCGCAGGCCAACCGCGAACGCGTCATCATCCGCTCCAGCTTCGCTTCGCGGCTGCCGGAAGTGGTGGCCGACCTGCGCAGCGTGCGCCAGATCGCGCTCAACATCCTGTCGAATGCCATCCGTTACACCCAGGCCGGTGGCCAGGTGATCGTCTCGACCGCCTATGAGACATCGGGCGACGTCGTCATGCGGGTACGCGACACCGGCATCGGCATGAGCCAGGCCGAGATCGAGCAAGCGCTGAAACCGTTCAAGCAGATCAACGCGCTGAAGCGTGGGCGCGGCGACGGCACGGGCCTTGGATTGCCGCTGACAAAGGCGATGGTGGAAGCCAACCGCGCCCGATTCACCATCAACTCGACACCGGGAGAAGGCACCCTGGTCGAGGTCGCCTTCCCGTCGACCCGCGTGCTCGCGGAATAGGCCAGCCCCGGTACCGATAAAAGAAAAGGCGCCCAAAGGACGCCTTAAGAGATGGGATTGCTGTCACAACGGGGGCTTGAGCGAATTCGGATCCTCCGGGGGCTGAGGAACGGGATTTCTCCCTCAAGTTGTATGCGACTATCGACGCCGGACGTTAACAACTCCTTACCGGCGCGGCGGAAAATTTACGAATGTGTACCACTCGTGAAATCTAGGTAAATTCTACCGACATATTTGGTTAACCATGCCGGATAGTCTTTTTCATGCATGTCGGTGTCTCAAAACCGGGGTCACTTTCGAGCGACATGCATTAGCAGCTACTCGGCCAATTGCGGCAGGTTCTTGAACAGCTCCAGCGCCTCTGGATTGGCGAGCGCCTCCTTGTTCTTGATGGCGCGGCCATGCACGACGTCGCGCACCGCAAGTTCGGTGATCTTGCCCGACTTGGTGCGCGGGATGTCGGTGACGGCGACGATCCTGGCCGGCACGTGGCGCGGGCTTGCGCCGCTGCGGATCTTGGCGCGAATGCGTTTTTCGAGTTCCTCGTCGAGCTGCACGCCGGCGGCCAGGCGCACGAACAGCACGACGCGCACGTCATTGTCGAAGTCCTGGCCGATGCACAGCGCTTCCAGAATCTCCGGCATCTGTTCGACCTGGTTGTAGATCTCCGCCGTGCCGATGCGCACACCGCCCGGGTTGAGCGTGGCGTCGGAGCGGCCATGGATGATCAGGCCTCCATGCACGCTCCATTCGGCGAAATCGCCATGACACCAGACATTGTCGAAGCGCTCGAAATAGGCCGCCCGGTACTTCTTGCCCTCGGCGTCGTTCCAGAAGCCGATCGGCATCGCCGGAAAGGCCTTGGTGCAGACCAGTTCGCCCTTCTCCTGTCGGATCGGCCTGCCATCGTCGTCCCAGACATCGACGGCAAGGCCGAGGCCGGGTCCCTGGATCTCGCCGGTCCACACCGGCTGCGTCGGCACGCCGAGCACGAAGCAGGAGACGATGTCGGTGCCGCCGGAGACCGAAGCCAGGTGCACGTCCTTCTTGATGCCGTCATAGACGAAGCGGAAATCCTCCGGCGACAGCGGCGAGCCTGTGGAGGAAATCGCCCGCACATCAGACAGATCATGCGTGCGGATCGGCTTGAGACCGGCCTTGCGCACGGAATCGATGAACTTGGCCGAGGTGCCGAAGAAGGTCATCTTCTCGGCATCGGCGAAGTCGAACAGCACATTGCCGTCGGGGTAGAAGGGCGAGCCGTCATAGAGCAGCAGCGTGGCACCCGAAGCGAGCCCCGACGCCAGCCAGTTCCACATCATCCAGCCACAGGTGGTGAAGTAGAAGAAGCGGTCGCCGTCGGTGAGACCGGCATGCAGCCGATGTTCCTTGACATGCTGGATCAGCGTGCCGCCGGCCGAATGGACGATGCATTTGGGAATGCCGGTCGTTCCCGACGAAAACAGGATGTAGAGCGGATGCGAAAACGGCAGCGGCTCGAAGGTAACGGGCTTGCCGGCGAAGGGCGACAGCGCTTCTTCCAGCGCCACCGCCTTGTCGATGGTAGCAGCGACATCACTCGATGTGCCGAGATAGTCGACGACCAGGATCTTGCGGACAGTGCCTAGCTTGGCCGCGACCGCGGCGATCTTGTCGGCGACCTCGATCGCCTTGCCGTTGTACCAGTAGCCATCGGGCGCGATGAAGACGACGGGCTCGATCTGGCCGAAGCGGTCGAGCACGCCCTGCTCGCCGAAATCGGGAGAGCAGGACGACCAGACCGCACCGATCGAGGCGGCCGCCAGCATGGCGGCGATGGTCTCCGGCATGTTGGGCATCATGGCGGCAATGCGGTCGCCCTTCTTCACCTTGAGCGACAGGAAAAGCTGCTGCAGCCGCGAGGTCTGTGCGTGCAATTCGTTCCAGGACAATCGACGCTCGACCTTGTCCTCGCCGCGAAACACGATTGCCTCACTGGCGCCGGTCTTCCTCAGCAGATTCTCGGCGAAGTTCAGCGTGGCATTGGGGAAGAAGGAGGCACCGGGCATCCTGTCGCCATCGACGAGCGCGGGCTCGCCCCCATCAGTGCCCTTGTCGCCGACGATGCCGCAGAAATCCCACACCAGGCTCCAGAACCCTTCGCGGTCCTCGACCGACCAGCGATGAAGTTCGGCATACGAAGAAAACGTTACGCCGGCTTCCACAGCGGCTGCCTTGGTGAAAGCGGTCAAGGGCGCGGCGTCAATCTGGTCTTGTGTCGGGGTCCAGAGCGGTACTTCGGCAGCCATGATCGTTCCTCCACGGTCGCCATCGCTTATGCATATCGCAGCGCAGCAGAGCAAGATTTTGTTCGGTCAATGCGACCAGATGTGCGCAAATGCCATCGCCGGGCCATAAAGACTTGAAATGCCTCAGCCCTAAGTCGTAGTGACGACTGGAAGTCGTGGTGACGACTGGGTTACGCCCGTCGGGCGATTTTTGTCGGAATGGAAGCATACGGGGCGATATGCCATCATCTTTGATCCGGCGCGGAATATGGACGATCGGCGCTGCCGGTATCGTCATCGCGCTGGTGGTTGCCGCCCTGCCGCTGATCGCTTCCACCCGTATCGTGCGCGACCGCATCGCCTGGGAAATGAGTGCGTGGAGCGGCTTTCGGGTCGCCATCGAAGGTTCGCCGCGCATCGAGGTCTGGCCGACATTCCGCGCCATCCTGACCGATGTGACGCTCTCACAATGGACCGACACCGACGCGCCGCCGGTCGTCGAGGCAGAACGGGTCGAGGTCGACCTGTCCGCCATGGCGGCACTGCGCGGCGACGTGGTGTTTTCGACGGCGCGGCTGGTGCGGCCGACGATCCGGGTTCAGCGCACGCCAACCGGCCTCTTCCTGCCCGCCGTCCCGACCGGCGGGCGCATCACGCGCTCCATCGATACGGCCCGCCGCGTGGTCAATGCCGACCCCGCCAAGCCGGACCTCGACAAGCTGCCGGCCGACACCTTCGGCACGGTGGAGTTCCGCGACGGCCGTATGGTGGCCTCCATTGCCGGCAAGGACGTCGAAATCCTGAGCAGTTTGACCGGCCAGGCGAATTGGGCGGCGATGAACAGCAATGCGACGCTGTCGGCAACAGGGATCTGGCGCGGCGAAAGCGTTGCGCTGGACGTCGCCTCGCCGAAACCGCTTGTGCTGTTTGCCGGCGGTACGGCGCCGCTCACGCTGTCCTTCAAGGCGGCACCCGCTACCTTCTCGTTCGATGGCACGGCCAGCATGTCCGAAAATACCTATTTCGACGGTCAGGCGAAATTCTCGGCACCCTCGCTGCGGCGTGTCCTGGAATGGTCGCAGGCCGGCATCGCTCCGGGTGCTGCGATCGGCTCGGTCAGCATTTCCAGCAAGATCACGGCGACCGGCGGGCGCGTCAAGTTCGACAACACGGCCATTGCCCTGGACAACAATCCGGGAATGGGTGCGCTGGACCTCTCGCTTGGCGAAGCACAGCCGGTGATCTCCGGCACGCTCGCTTTCGACACGCTCGACCTCAGATCGTTCCTGTCGGCCTTCACGCCGCTGGCGCCAACCGGAGGGGCGGGGCCTGGCGAAATCGACACCAGTTTCGCCGACAAGATCAACCTCGATCTGAGGTTGTCGGCAGCACACGCCACGGCGGGACCTATCCAGCTCGCCGATGTCGCCGCCACCGCCCAGGTCAAGGACGGTCTTTCCGTCTTCGACATCTCCGACGCCTCGGCCTTCGGCGGCAACATCCAGACCAGCCTTCGCTTCGACCGCAAGCCGGAAGGCTCGCAGGTCGAGATCCGGCTGCTGGCGTCCGACATTGACGGCGGTGCTTTCGGCACGGCGGCCGGAATGACCCGGCTGGTGCCGGTCGGCACGGGTACCGTCTCGGTGATCCTCAAGGGACCGGGCAGAACCTGGGACTCCATCTTCGACAATGCCGACGGCTCAGTCTCGGCGACCTTTGGACAGGGTGCGTTGAGCAAGCTCAACCTGCCGGCCTTCCTCAAGCATACCGAGCAAGGCGGCTTCTTCGCGCTTGATGACGTCTCCGACGGAACGCTGCCGATCGACGGCGCCGAGATCAAGGCCAGCATTTCAAAGGGCGTGGCACGGATCGACAAGGCCGAGGCCAATTCGGCGAAGTACAAGATCTGGCTGTCCGGCATCGCGTCCTACGCCGGCCGAGGACTGGCCTTGTCCGGTGGTGTCATTCAGGCGGACCAGGCGGCAACACAGACCAATGGTCAGCAAGGCCCCAACCAGTCGTCGTTCTTCGTCGGCGGGACCTGGAGCACGCCATTCATTTCCCCGATCAGCCGCGGCGTTTCGGGGGAATAGGCCGCCGCGCTTTCCACCTTCAACCGCGCTGTGCGGCCCGTTCGTCGAGCTGGCGCTGCACCTCGCGCCGCTTGTTGGCAAGCGAGGCGATGATGACGCCAATCGCCACAACGGCAATCAGGATGGTGCAGGCGGCGTTGATCTCCGGCGTCACGCCGAGGCGAACCTGGCTGTAGATCTTCATCGGCAGCGTCGTGGCGCCCGGCCCGGAGGTGAAGCTGGCGATGACCAGATCGTCGAGCGACAGAGTGAAGGCCAGCATCCAGCCGGACACGATGGCCGGCATGATGACCGGCAGCGTGATCTGGAAGAAGGTCTTCACCGGCGTTGCGCCCAGATCCATTGCGGCTTCCTCAAGCGAGCGATCGAAGGTGATGAGGCGCGACTGCACGACGACAGCGACGAAGCACATGGTCAGCGTGATGTGGGCGAGCGTCACGGTGAGGAAGCCGCGGTCGAGGCCGACAGCGACGAAGAGCAGCAGCAGCGACAGGCCGGTGATGACTTCCGGCATGACCAGCGGCGCAAAGACCATGCCTGAAAAAAGCACCCTGCCCTTGAAGCGCGTGTAGCGGGTCAAAGTGAGTGCAGCCAGAGTGCCCAGCACCGTCGCAACGGTGGCCGAGATCAGGCCAACACGCGCCGTCACCCAGGTCGCGTCCATGAGGCCCTGGTTGTGGAACAGCGAGACGTACCATTTGGTCGAGAAACCGCCCCAGACAGTGACCAGTTTCGACTCGTTGAAGGAGAAGACGATGAGCAGCACGATCGGCAAATAGAGAAAGGCAAAGCCAAGCACGATCGAGGTGATGTTGAAGCGGCTCCAGGTGGTGTTCATGAGGTCACCTGTCCATTTCTTGAGCGCGCGCCTGAGCCCGCTGGAAGAGCATGATCGGCACGATCAGCAGCAACAGCAGGATGACGGCCACGGCCGACGACACCGGCCAGTCGCGATTGGCGAAGAACTCGTTCCACAGCGTCTTGCCGATCATCAGCGTCTGCGATCCGCCGAGCAGGTCGGGAATGACGAATTCGCCGACGGCCGGAATGAACACCAGCAGACAGCCGGCGATGACGCCGGGTAGCGACAGCGGGAAGGTGATCTTCCAGAAAGCGCTGGTCGGCGGGCAGCCGAGATCCTTGGCCGCCTCGATCAGCGAATAATCCATCTTCTCGAGAGCGGAATAGAGCGGCAGCACCATGAACGGCAGGTAGGAATAGACGATACCGATGAAGATTGCCGTATAGGTGTTGAGGATGATCAGCGGCTGGTGGATGACGCCGGTGGCAAGGAGCAGCTGATTGAGCAGCCCTTCGGGCTTGAGAATGCCGATCCAGGCGTAGACGCGGATCAGGAACGAGGTCCAGAACGGCAGGATCACCAGCATCAGCAAGGTTGGGCGGATGGTTGCCGGCGCGCGCGCCATGCCGTAGGCGATCGGATAGCCGACTAGCAATGTCAGGACCGTCGAGATCGCGGCGATGATGACGCTGGTCACATAGGCGTTGAAGTAGAGCGCGTCCTGCGTCAGCCAGGTGTAGTTGTCGAGGCTGAGCTGTTTCAACTGGGCAAGGAACCCGGAAATGCCGCCGCTAAAATCGAGTGCCGGCGTATAGGGCGGAATGGCGATCGCCGTCTGCGACAGCGAGATCTTGAAGACGATGACGAACGGAATGAGGAAGAAGAACAGCAGCCAGACATAGGGGATGATGATGACCAGGCGGCCAAAGAAGGCAGCGCCCAGCCTGGCGAGGGCGGATTTGCCGGCATTGGTTGCCGGAGAGGCTGATGCGGTGGTGACGGCGGCGCTCGACATGCTCGCCCCCTACCGCGTCAGCACGACGCCGGCATCCGGCCGGAAGGAAACCCAGGCGCGGTCGTTCCAGCTCAACGGATCCTCGGTGATGCGGGCCGCGTTCATGGTGCTCGCCCGCACCACCTGGCCGTCGTCCAGCCTGACGTGATAGACGGTCATGTCGCCGAGATAGGCGATGTCGTAGACCTCGCCCTCGATCGCGTTGACCGCCTCGGCCGGCTTCTTCGACGACACCTTGATCTTTTCCGGCCTGATGGCGAAGGTGACGGCCGTCCCGGCGCCGGCGGTACCGGCATTGTCAGTGCGGATGGTGATGCCATTGCCGGCATCGATGCTGGCGCCGCCCGCCTCGCCACGCGCGATCTTGCCCTCGAACATGTTCACATTGCCGACGAAACCGGCGACGAAGCGCGACCCCGGCGCCTCGTAGACTTCGGCCGGCGTTGCCACCTGCATCACCTCGCCCTTGTCGATGATGGCGATGCGATCGGCCATCGTCATCGCCTCTTCCTGGTCGTGGGTGACGACGACGAAGGTCAGGCCGAGGTTCTGCTGCAGGTCCATCAGTTCGAACTGCGTTTCCTCGCGCAGTTTCTTGTCCAATGCGCCGAGTGGCTCGTCGAGCAGCAACACCTTCGGCCGCTTGGCGACCGAGCGGGCGAGCGCTACGCGTTGGCGCTGGCCCCCGGACAGCTGATGCGGCTTGCGCTTGGCGAACTGCTCGAGCTTGACCAGCTTCAGCATCTCGGCAACGCGCGACGCGATCTCGGGCTTCGGCATGCCGTCCTGCTTGAGGCCAAAGGCAATGTTGTTCTCGACCGTCATGTGCGGGAACAGCGCATAGGACTGGAACATCATGTTGACCGGCCGCCGGTAGGGCGGGATGCCACGCATATCCTGCCCATCGAGCAGGATGCGGCCGGCTGTCGGCTCCTCGAAGCCGGCGAGCATCCTGAGCAGCGTCGATTTTCCGCAGCCAGAGGCGCCGAGCAGAGCGAAGAACTCGCGCTCGAAGATGGTCAGCGACAGATTGTTGACGGCGGTGAAGTCACCGAACTTCTTAGTGACGTTGTCGAACTGGATGTATGGCTTGGCGTTCGGGTCGTTCCACGGCGCAAAATCCCTGCGGATGCTGCCAAGCGATTTCATGTCCCACTCCGTCCTGATTCTTGCTTCTTGCCCCAGAAAGAATGGTCCCGGCAGGTGGCTGCCGGGACCATGTCAGATTGCTTACTGGCCAGTAACGATCTTGGTCCAAGTGCGCGTGATCACGCGCTGGGTCTTGGGATCGTATGGCGAGACGGTGTAGAGCTTCTGTATCGTCTCGGCATCGGGATAGACCGAAGGATCATCCAACAGTGCCTTGTCGACGAATTGCTGCGACGCCTTGTTGCCGTTGGCGTAGAGCACGTAATTCGACGACTTGGCGATAACTTCCGGCTTCATCATGTAATTGATGAACTCGAGCGCCTCCGCGACATGCGGCGCGTCGGCAGGGATCGCCATCTGGTCGAACCACATCTGAGCGCCCTCCTTCGGCACGGAATAGCCGATCTCGACGCCTTGCTTGGCCTCGACCGCGCGGTTGCGGGCCTGGAACACGTCACCCGACCAGCCGACCGCCAGGCAGATATCGCCGTTGGCGAGCGCGTTGATGTATTCGGAGGAGTGGAACTTCCTGATATAAGGCCGGACCTTGAGCAAAGCCTCCTCGGCCTTGGCGATGTCATCTGATGACGTGCTGTTCGGGTCGAGGCCGAGATATTTCAGTGCCGCCGGGATGATGTCGGCTGGCGAGTCCAGCACATAGACGCCGCAGTCCTTCAACTTGGCTAGGCTGTCGGGATTGAAGAAGACATCCCAGCTGTCGATCTTGTCGGTGCCGAGTGCCGCCTGCACCTTCTTGATGTTGTAGCCGAGACCAACGGTACCCCACATGTAGTTGACCGAGTATTCGTTGCCGGGGTCATATTTGGCGGTGCGCTCCGAAACCGTGTCCCACATGTTGGAAATGTTCGGCAGCTTCGACTTGTCGAGCTTCTGGAACACCCCGGCCTGGATCTGGCGCGCAAGGAAATTGCCGCTGGGCACGACGACGTCATAACCGCTGCCGCCAGCAAGCAGCTTGGTTTCAAGGATTTCGTTGGAATCGAAGGTGTCGTAGACGACCTTGATGCCGGTTTCCTTGGTGAAATCGTCGATGATCGAACTGTCGATATAGTCCGACCAGTTGAAGACGTTGACGACACGGTCTTCGGCGTGACCGCCGACGGTGAAAAGCGTCAGAAATGCCGAGGTTGCCGAAAGCCAGAGCGCTTTGCGGATCATGCTATTCTCCTTTGGTGAGTGTTCCTTCGCCGGCTCGTCGCGGAAGCCGCGCGACCGGGCATTTGTTTCAGACTATTGAGCTTTCCAAGGGGCGACAAGCGCGAACTGCCGACACTATGCAGGCGGTTCGATGAGCGACAAGAGATGGCTCTGTGTCCCTGCGGCGGCTTGGGAGGCGTGCCTATGCCGTCAGAGGCTTTCGCCATGGCGCGGGCAGAGATACGACGATATGGTCCGGTCTCGATCTGACCGGCTGGGAGACTTGGCAAGATACGCCTGTCTTGTTGTTGCCGTATTCCCAGCCTGCCCGCGCGGCTACGAAGTTGTCAATGGCAAAGCTGCGCGCCGCCTCAATTAGGCGATGGCACCCCGGTGACCCCAGCGCGCTCGGGCCGTGTTTGGCGCTTGAATTCGAGCCCGATATGGACAAGCAACGCCGTCACCACCACCGCGCCACCGATGATGGTGCGCGCCGACGGCACCTCGGAATGGATAAGCCAGACCCATATCGGGCCGAGGATCGGCTCGAACGTGCCGAGCAGCGCCGCGATGGCTGCCGGGATCAGCCGTGCGCCGGTGGCGAAGAACGCGAGACCAACGCCGAGATTGACCACGCCGAAAGCAAAGAGAAAGCCCATGTCACTGACCGATACAGCGAATGTCGATGCCTGTGAGGCGGCAAAGCCTGCCGCAAGCATGGTGCCGAGGCACGTTGCCGGCGTCATGCGCACGCTGGAAAACCGCCGGGTTATGACTGTGGCGATCGAGAACATGATCGCGATCAACAGCGCCAGCCCGTCGCCTATCGGCGAAACGGCGCCATCAAGCGATTCCGACACCATGATGGCGACTCCGGCGATGACGGCGGCAATCGCCACCCAGGTCGCGGCACCAACCCTTTCGCGAAACAACGCCCAGGCAAACAGCGCCGCCAGCAACGGCACGCCGGCCTGCATCAACAGGATGTTGGCGACGGTGGTGTAGGTAAGCGCCACGACGAAGGCGGTCGATGCTGTGGCGAAGCAGATCCCGACGGCAAGGCCGGGCAGGCCCATGTCGCGGAACATTTTCAGCATGCCGCGCCAGCCGTCGCGCCAGACCATGAAGCAGATCAGGAAGGCGGCCGCCCAGACGGAGCGCCAGAAAATAACCGTCCAGCTGTCGCCGGCGGTGATGAAGCGGGCGATGGTGCCGCCGAAACTCCACATCAGCGCCGACAGGAACACCAGCAGGAAGCCGATGCGCTCCTCCCGCTGCGGGACGGTCGAGGAAGCAAGGATCGGCGATGATGCGGTGTCGGTCATGGGCGCGACTGTCGGGCTTTTGTGGACGGGACGATGCGCAAGGGACGACGAAAAGGTGCCCTGTTCGCGTAACGCAAAGATGCCGGCCGGGGGTGAGCCAGCGACCGGCGACAATTGTGGCACCTTGCCGTGGCGTTACTGGAAATCGAAGGCGCTCAAGCCCGTCACCATCTCGTCGAGGCCAAGCGGACGCGTCACCGGTGGTTCGGCGCGCGCCAGGCAGCCGACGCGTTCGCAAAGCCGGCAGGCAGGCCCGACCGGCGTCGCCGCTACACTGCCGGCCTCGGCCTTTGCGGAGGTAACCACGCCGGGCAGTGCCGCGCCGTAAATGATGTCGTCACGAAAGCCGATGTCGCAACCGAGCAGCAACGCGGTGCGGCGCGGGCGTTCCGAGAACGCGCCTTGCGGCCCTTCCAGCGTGCGGGCGATGCACAGGAACTCGGCGCCGTCGGGCATTTCCACTGCCTCGACGAAGATCTGGCCGGGCTGGGTGAAGGCAACATGCACGGGCAGTTTGGGACAACCGCCGCCAAAGCGGCTTTGCGGAAAGCCCTGGCTGCCGGCCTTGCGGAAGCGGTTGCCGGCATTGTCGACCTCCAGCATGAAGAACGGCACGCCTGAGGCACCCTGCCGCTGCAGCATGGTCAGCCGGTTGGCCACCTGTTCGAAGGAGACACCGAAGCGCGAACGCAGGACGTCGATGTCATAGCGGGCGCGCACGGCAGCCGCGTGAAAGGCCTGGTAAGGCATCATCAGTGCATGCGCCGCATAGCGGCCAAGTTCGAAGCGGGCCAGCCGGCGTGCTTCGTCGGTGGTGAGTTTGAGCGCCTGGATCTCGCCGGCGATCGCGACCGTCATGCGGATCAGACAGGCCTCCATCGCGACTTCGCGCAACTGGTCGAACGGCGACAGGCGTTCGGACAGGAACAGGCGCTGCGAATGACGGTCGTAACGGCGGCGCCAGTTCGGCATGGTGGCGACCGGCAGCACCTTGACGACGATGCCGTATTCGCGCTTCAGCCAGGCCTTCAGCGCACCGAACAGGTCGTCGCCGGGATCGAGCACCGAGGTGAACGCCGCGGCCTCCTCCTCGAGGGCTACAAAATGGTTCGGCCGGCGCTCGAAAATCTCGTGCACCTCGTCGATCGGCAGGCGGGCGCCGGAGAGCGCCGTCGCCCGACCCTCGCGCGCCAAAAGCTCGTTGAGGTCGGACAGGCGCTCGGCCTGCTCGCGATAGGCGCGGAACAGCTTTATCACCGCCGCGGACGCGTTGGGCGCCGCATCGGCAAGCTCGATCAACTCCTGATCGCCCGGCAGCTCGCCGACCAGCAGAGGATCGGTGAACACCTCCTTCAGGGCCGCGACAGACCCTCTTGCCTCGCCCTGCAGTTCGTGTGGGTCTACCTTGTAGACGGACGCCAGTTTCAGGATCAGCTGCACCGTCAGCGGCCGCTGGTTGCGCTCGATCAGGTTGAGATAGGATGGCGAAATGCCAAGGCCCTCGGCCATCGCGGTCTGAGTCAGGCCCTTGGCGTTGCGGATGCGGCGGATGCGCGGCCCGGCGAATATTTTCTGGTCAGCCATCGACTATCCTTGACAGAATTTACACAAATTTCGCGGCGATCTCGCCGCGTCGTGCTTTACAAGCGTGACAAATTTACAGCGCAGGCCTGTCAAACGCAACACAGGTTTTCCTTTATATTTTAGCGATTTCCTTGATTCTTCTGGCTCATTTCGCGCCGCAATGTAAATTCAGTCATATTCCGGCGCACAGATGATTGATGCCCGGACCTAGGTGCAGAAACCGTTCGGAGTGACCAATGACTGATTTTTACAACCTCGTCCCATCGGCGCCGGAAGGTCGCTTCGACGGTATCGAACGGCCCTATTCCGCGGCGGATGTGAAGCGGCTGCGCGGTTCGGTGCAGATCCGCCAGAGCCTCGCCGAAATGGGCGCCAACCGGCTGTGGAAGCTCATCCACGAGGAGGATTTCGTCAACGCGCTCGGCGCCATGTCCGGCAACCAAGCGATGCAGCAGGTGCGCGCCGGACTGAAGGCGATCTATCTGTCCGGCTGGCAGGTTGCCGCCGACGCCAACACGGCTGGCGCGATGTATCCGGATCAGTCGCTCTACCCGGCCAATGCGGCGCCGGAACTGGTCAAGCGCATCAACCGCACGCTGCAGCGCGCCGACCAGATCGAAACGTCCGAAGGCAACGGGCTTTCGGTCGAGACCTGGTTCGCGCCGATCGTCGCCGACGCGGAAGCCGGCTTCGGCGGACCGCTCAACGCCTTCGAAATCATGAAGGCCTTCATCGAGGCGGGCGCCGCCGGCGTCCACTATGAGGACCAACTGGCGTCGGAAAAGAAATGCGGCCATCTCGGCGGCAAGGTGCTGATCCCGACCGCGGCGCACATCCGCAACCTCAGCGCCGCGCGCCTGGCGGCGGACGTGATGGGCACGCCGACCCTGGTCGTCGCGCGCACCGATGCGGAAGCCGCAAAGCTGCTCACCTCCGACATAGACGAACGCGACCAGCCTTTCGTCGACTACGGCGCCGGGCGCACGGTAGAAGGTTTCTATCATGTCAGGAACGGCATCGAGCCCTGCATCGCCCGCGCCATCGCCTATGCGCCTTACGCGGATCTGATCTGGTGCGAGACCTCGAAGCCCGACCTGGTGCAGGCCAAGAAATTTGCCGAGGGCGTGCGCAAGCATCACCCCGACAAGCTGCTCGCCTACAATTGTTCGCCATCGTTCAACTGGAAGAAGAACCTCGACGACGCGACGATCGCCAGGTTCCAGAAGGAGCTCGGCGCCATGGGCTACAAGTTCCAGTTCATCACGCTCGCCGGCTTCCACCAGCTCAACTATGGCATGTTCGAACTGGCGCGCGGCTACAAGGCGCGGCAGATGGCGGCCTATTCCGAGTTGCAGGAGGCGGAGTTCGCGGCCGAGGCCAATGGCTACACCGCGACCAAGCACCAGCGCGAGGTCGGCACCGGCTATTTCGACGCCGTGTCGATGGCGATCACCGGCGGCCAGTCGTCGACCACCGCCATGCATGAATCGACCGAGCACGCGCAGTTCAAACCGGCCGCGGAATAGCGGATCACAGAAATACAGAGGAAACGCCCAACAGGGCTTGGAACACAAGGAGAAGACCAATGGCATCGATAAGCCGTGTCAAGGAACGCGCCGAGGAACAGTCCACGACGATGAGCGTCGATCAGCAAGCGACGATCCGCATGCTGGCCAACGACCTGCACCGCCTCAACCAGTCGGTGATGAAGGCGGTCGAGGCGGGCGTCTCGGTTGAGCTCGTGCGCTCGGCACGGCATCACGGCGGTGACGGCAACTGGGGCGATCTGCTGATCCCGGTGATCGTCACACAGCAGAGCCACGGCTGATCGAAATCATTGCAACCGACCCATCACCTGCGCAGCCTCTGCGCAGGTGAATTTTCTTTTCATGAAATTCACGTGTGGACAGTTGAGTACAGTAGCGTTGCTTTAAATTCACTGCTCCCGGACATGATTTTGGGTCCTTTTATTTCAACTTGACATGGGTCGCGATCTCACGCCAATTGCGCCTGAGATTCAACTCTGCATTGAAATAGGGACGAGCTTCTTGGCCGACTTGTGTGCCCAGTGAATCGCGAAGGCGAGACTCCAAGACATCCAAATCTGGTGACCCGCGACACAAGCACCGAGACGATCCGTGATCCGTCGCAGGTGCTTGTCGTCGGCAGATCGCCGATCAATCGCGTGGTGATTTCAAAGATCGTCGAGCGATCCGGGCTCAAGCCGATTTCGGAATCTCCCGACACGGCGGCAAGGATCTTGCGGTCCCTCATTCCCGGCGCGGTTGTCCTTGACGGCGGCGCCGACAACAAGGACTGCGACAATCTGATGTCCAGCATCGCCGCGTTGCGGCGGGCCTCGGGCAAATCACAGCCACCGGTGATCCTACTTTCAACCAAGAATGGCACGACGGAAAGCCTGGGCCTGTCAGATATCATCGACGTAGTGGTCGCCAAGCCGATCACGCCCGAACGGTTGCAACCGGTGATCGATCGCCTGATCGGCCGCTAGAGCAATTGCAGGAAAAGTGTGTCGGCGGTTTTCTGTCCGGAAATGCGAAAACAAATAGCTGGATCCGGCGATCAGCCTGCACTCACGATGCTTTCAACCAGTCCGGGCAGTTGTCCGAGATCGGATATCTGGCGGAACCGCGGTTCGGCAGCCGGCGCCTCGACATGCTCCAGCACCCAGGTCAGTTCATGCGGCACATGGACACCCCAACCGCCGGCCTCGATGGCCGGCACCACGTCCGACTTCAGCGAGTTGCCGACCATCATGCTTTTCGCCGGACCATCGCCGTGGCGGCTGAAGAGCCTGCTATAGGTGGCAGCACTCTTGTCGCTGACGATCTCGACCGCATCGAACAGATCGCCCAGGCCAGAGCCAGTCAGCTTGCGCTCCTGGTCGAAGAGGTCGCCCTTGGTGATCAGCACAAGGCGGAATGCGCCGGCAAGCTTCTCGACAGTCTCGCGCGCGTGCGGCAGGGCCTCGATCGGATGGCTCAGCATCTCGCGGCCGGCATCTAGAATTTCCGATATGACCGATGCCGGCACGCGGCCTTGCGTGACCTCGACCGCCGTTTCGATCATCGACAGGGTAAACCCCTTGATGCCGAAGCCATAGACGGCGAGGTTGCGCCTTTCGGCCTCCAGCAATCGTGCCGAGATGTGCTCCTCTTCGCCATGATCGGCAAGCATGGCGGCAAAGCGCTTTTCCGTCAGGCGGAAGAACTGCTCGTTCTGCCAGAGGGTGTCGTCGGCGTCGAAGCCGATCGTCGTCAGTTTGTTGTCGCGCCGCATTCAATTTCTCGATTAAGATTGGGGGCCTCGATTGGAATTGGGACGGCCGAAACTAAGCCGATTGGAGCGATTTTCAACCGCGTCAGCCAATGCCCGACGCGGCTCCCCTTCCCTTCCATAGGGGCGCACGGCTATACTCCACAATCCGCAACCCAATCTGGTGAATGATGCCGCCTGCAAAAAAGGAAGTCCGTCCGTCGAGCCGCGGAGGACGTGCCCGCACGCCTGCCTTCGTGAAAAACCAACGGGGCGTCAAGAACTGGAAGGAAGTCAGCGCCTGGCTGGAATGGCGCGGCATCGAGGACATCGAGTGCATCACGCCCGATCAGGCAGGCGTCGCGCGTGGCAAGATGATGCCATCGAAGAAATTCACCTCCAACACCTCGCTAGCACTGCCGTCGGCAGTCTTCATGACGACAATTTCCGGCGGCTACCCCGAGGATGGCAACGGCTTCCATTACCCGGAAGACGACGGCGACCTCAAACTGATGCCGGACCTGTCGACGCTGACAGTGGTGCCCTGGGAAGAAGACCCTACGGCCGCGGTCATCTGCGATCTCGTCCACCAGGACGGACGCTCGGTCGAATTCACGCCGCGCAATGTGTTGAAGCGTGTGGTGGCTGCCTATGACAAGCTCGGCCTGAAGCCGGTGGTGGCGCCCGAGATCGAGTTCTACCTGGTGCGCAAGAATCCCGATCCGGACTATCCGCTGACCCCGCCGGTCGGCCGTTCGGGACGCGCGATCGGCGGCGGCGCCGGCTATTCGATCGCTGGCGTCAACGAATTCGACGAATTGATCGACGACATCTACCATTTCTCCGAAAGCCAGGGCCTGGAGATCGATACGCTGATCCACGAGGAAGGCGCCGGCCAGCTGGAGATCAATCTGCGCCATGGCGACCCGATCGAACTGGCCGACCAGGTGTTCATGTTCAAGCGCACCATTCGCGAGGCAGCACTCAAGCACGAGATCTATGCCACCTTCATGGCCAAGCCCATCCAGGGGCAGCCCGGCTCCGCCATGCACATCCATCAGTCGATCATCGACAAGAAGACTGGACAGAACATCTTTTCGGCCGAGGACGGCTCGGAAACCGAAGCCTTCTTCCATTTCATCGGCGGCATGCAGAAGCATGTGCCGAACGCGCTGGTGATGTTCGCGCCCTATGTCAATTCCTACCGCCGGCTGACACAGGCGGCGTCGGCGCCGGTCAACAACAAATGGGGCTATGACAACCGCACCACGGCGTTTCGCGTGCCACGCTCGGATCCGGCGGCACGGCGCGTCGAAAACCGCATCCCGTCCTCCGATGCCAACCCCTATCTGGCGCTGGCGGCATCGCTTGCCTGCGGGCTGATCGGCATCACCAACAAGATCAAGGCCGAGCCTCCGGTGCTGACCACCGCCAATGCGGACGAGATCGACCTGCCGCGTGGCCTGCTCGAAGCCGTCGACCTGTTCGAGGGCGACGAGGAACTCTGCGCGCATCTGGGCAAGTCGTTCGCCGCGACCTATGCGGCGATCAAGCGCGCGGAATTCGAGACTTTCATGGAAGTGATCAGTCCGTGGGAGCGGGAGTATCTGCTTCTCAACGTGTAGGGGAATAAGGGAGTAGGGCAGTAGGGCAGCCAAGATTGAATCGTACAGGGATTTAATTGTCTGGCAGCAAGCTATGGATCTGGCGGTATCGATCTACGAAACAACCAGAGCTTGGCCAAGGGATGAGCTTTACGGACTGACGACTCAGGTACGCCGTGCAGCCACCTCCGTTCCCGCCAACATTGCCGAAGGTTACGGGCGCGAAAGCCGAGCTTCCTATCAGCAATTTCTCAGGATCGCCCAGGGATCCCTCAAGGAACTGGAGACCCATCTGCTGATCGCGCAACGCGTCGGAATCGCCTCGCACGAGACGGTCGAACCATTGATGACCCGCAGTGAGAGCGTAGGAACGCTCTTGCGGCTTCTGATCCGAAAACTGTCACCGGAATAGCCCCACCTACTGCCCTACTGCCCTACTGCCCTACTGCCCTACTGCCCTACTGCCCTACTGCCCTACTGCCCTACTGCCCTACTGCCCTACTGCCTATTCCTATACA
>NZ_RZRQ01000094.1:0-19680 GCF_003997785.1 Mesorhizobium sp. M7D.F.Ca.US.004.01.2.1
GGCAAATAGAGCCGCTTGGCGCCGGGAAGCGTGTCGGCGCCGCGACCCGCGGCACGGTTGTGTTCCCAGGCCCAGCGGGCGGCGGCGATGTCGGCCTCGGCTAGCGTGTCGTCGGGCGGATAGCCGGCCTTGACGGTGATCGTTCCGTCTTCCGGCAGAAGAAGCACCACCCGCAGCTTCAGCATCGAGGCGATCTGGAAGGCGGTGGCCCAGAGGACGTCGTCGAGCGTGCCGGCACCGGCTAGCTTCTTTGAAAAAAGGTAGATGTCCTCGGTCGCCCGCGCCCGTGAGCGGGCAGCGACAGCCTGCCGCTGCACGCGCGCCGTCAGATTGCTGGCAATTACCGCAACGACGAGGAACACGCCAAGTGCAACAATGCTTTCCGGATCCCGGATGGTCAGCGTGTAGCGCGGCTCCAGGAAGAAATAGTTGAACGCAAGGGCGCTGACGAAACAGGCATACAGAGCCGGCCAGAGCCCGCCAGTCACCGCCGATGCCAGCACCGCGATGAGAAAGATGATCGCCAGATTGCGGACGTCGAGAAACTGATCGAGAAGGACGGCAAAGGCGAGCGAGCCCATGAGATAGGCCGTGGCCAGAAGATAAGGCCAGATTTGGAACTGCCACTGCTCGTCCGCCGTCCTGACGCTCTTCAACGCCGTCTCTGTGTTGCGTTCGGTTCCCGAAATGACATGGACGCTAATGTCGCCGGCATTGCGGATGAGATCGTAGGTGAGCGAGCCTTCGATCAATTCGCGCCAGCGCGACCGGGTCGGCCTGCCGACCACGATATGGGTGAAATTGTTCGCCGTCGCATAACGCACGATGTCCTGCGCCACATTCTGACCCGGAATGGTGGTCACCTCGGCACCAAGCTGTTGGGCAAGGCGCAGGTTCGTCGCCAGCCGGTCCTTGTCGTCCTCGGGCATGCTGGCCGAACGAGTGCTATCGACGTGCAGCGCCGTCCACGGCGCACGCAGCCGGTCGGCCAGCCTGCGTGCATAGCGCACGCGGGCCGCTCCTCCCGGGCGCGCGTCCAGGCAGACCAGAACCCTTTCCCCCGCTGCCCACGGTCCGGGAATGGCGTGCGCCTGCATGTGGATCAGCAGTTGGTCATCGACGCGCTGCGCGGTGCGGCGCAGCGCCAGCTCCCTGAGCGCCGTCAGATTGCCCGGCGAGAAATAGTTCTCGATCGCGCGCTGGGCGGTGTTGGGAAAATAGACCTTGCCTTCCTCGAGCCGCTTGATCAGGTCGTCGGGGGTGAGATCGATGATCTCGACATCGTCGGCCTGGTCGATGATGGAATCGGGAACCGTCTCGCGGACCCTGACCTTGGTGATCTGGGCGACGACATCGTTCAGGCTTTCGACATGCTGGATGTTGAGCGTCGTGTAGACGTCGATGCCTTGCGTCAGGATTTCCTGGACGTCGAGATAGCGCTTGGGGTGGCGGCTGCCAGGGGCATTGGTATGGGCGAGCTCGTCGACGAGAACCAATGCCGGGCGCCGGGCAATGATGGCGTCGATATCCATCTCGTCGAGGATACGCCCCTTGTAGTCGACCTTGCGGCGGGGAATGACCTCATATCCCTCGACCAGAGCCAGTGTTTCCTTGCGGCCATGCGTCTCGACGACACCGATCACCACATCCACGCCGTCGGCCAGCCTAGCGCGGCCCGACATCAGCATCTCGTAGGTCTTGCCGACGCCCGGTGCTGCGCCCAGGAATATGCGCAGGCGGCCTCGCGCCTCCCGCTCGGCATGATCAAGCAGTGCGTCGGGAGAAGGTCTGGTGTCGTTGCTTCTGTCGTCCGGCATCGGAATCGATCATGGATGGCGCCGGGGATACTGTCGATCCCCGGCCCGCACCATTCACTATTTCGCGGCGTCCAGCGCAAGGTTGAGACCGAGCACATTGACCACCGGCTCGCCCATGAAGCCGAGCTCCCTGCCCTCGACCTGGCTATCGACAAGCGCCTTGATCTTGGCCTCGTCGATACCCCTGGCTTTGGCCACCCGGGCGACCTGGAAATAGGCGGCTTCCGGGCTGATATCAGGATCGAGGCCGCTGCCGGAGGTCGTCACCAGGTCCATCGGAACAGGCTGGTTCGGGTTTTCCGCTTTCAACTTCTCGGCGTCGCCCTTGATGCGATCGATCAGCTTGGGATTGGTTGGGCCGAGGTTGCTGCCGCTCGAGGCGGCGGCGTTGTAGCCGTCGCCGGCAGCCGAGGGGCGACCATGGAAATAACGGTCGCTGGCAAAGCCCTGGCCGATCAGTTCGGAGCCGATGACCTTGCCGTCCTTCTCGATCAAGCTGCCATTGGCCTGACGCGGGAACAGGGCCTGGGCGATGCCGGTCATGCCGATCGGATAGATCAGGCCGGTCAGCACCGTGAAGAAGACGATCATGATGATCGCGGGTCTTATCTGGGTGAGCATGGACGTGTTCCTTAAGCGAGGCCGAGGGCGGTGACGATCATGTCGATCGCCTTGATGCCGACGAAGGGGACGATGATGCCGCCGAGGCCGTAGACGAGCAGGTTGCGACGGAGCAGCGCGCCGGCGCCGATGGCACGATATTTGACGCCTTTCAGCGACAGCGGGATCAGCGCGATGATGATCAGTGCGTTGAAGATAATGGCCGACAGTATGGCGCTCTGCGGCGTCGCCAGATGCATGATGTTGAGCGCCTGCAACGGGCCGGTGGTCTGTCCCGGCGCGACGTAGAAGACGGCGAACATCGCCGGGATGATGGCGAAATACTTGGCCACGTCGTTGGCGATGGAGAAAGTGGTCAGCGAGCCTCGGGTCATCAGCAGCGCCTTGCCGATTTCGACGATCTCGATCAACTTGGTTGGATCGCTGTCGAGGTCGATCATGTTGCCGGCCTCGCGGGCTGCCACCGTGCCGGTGTTCATGGCGACACCGACATCGGCCTGGGCAAGAGCCGGCGCATCGTTGGTGCCGTCGCCGCACATGGCGACCAGCTTACCCTTGGCCTGCTCGTCGCGGATCAGCTTCAGCTTGTCCTCCGGCGTCGCCTGGGCGAGGAAGTCGTCAACGCCGGCTTCCGCGGCAATGGCTGCCGCCGTCATCGGGTTATCGCCGGTGATCATCACCGTGCGGATGCCCATGCGGCGCAGTTCGGTGAAGCGTTCGCTGATGCCGCCCTTGACGATGTCCTTGAGGTGGATGACGCCGAGCAGGCGCCCGTCGCGTTCGACCGCCAGCGGCGTGCCGCCGGACTTGGCGATCTCGTCGGCGATGGCCTGGAGGTCGCGGACGGCTTCACTGCTTGGGCGCGTGCCATGAGAGGCGGTTGTTGACTGGTTGACATGGGCGAGCACCGAATCGACGGCGCCCTTGCGCACCGATGAACCATCGATATCGACGCCGCTCATGCGGGTTTGCGCGGTGAAGGGCACGAAAGTGGCGTGCAGCGTTGCCATGTCGCGGGCGCGGATGGCGTATTTCTCCTTGGCCAGAACGACGATCGAACGGCCTTCCGGCGTTTCGTCGGCCAGCGAGGCTAGCTGGGCGGCGTCGGCCAGTTCCTGCTCGGTGACACCCTTGACCGGGCGAAACTGCGTCGCCTGGCGATTGCCGAGCGTGATCGTGCCGGTCTTGTCAAGCAGCAGCGTATCGACGTCGCCGGCCGCCTCGACGGCTCGGCCCGACATCGCCAGCACGTTGAAGCGCACCAGGCGGTCCATGCCGGCGATGCCGATGGCCGACAGCAGCGCACCGATCGTCGTCGGAATCAGGGTCACGAACAGGGCGACCAGCACGGTCACCGAGATATAGCCACCCGAATAGGAGGCGAAGCTCGGGATCGTTGCGGTGGCCAGCACGAAGATCAGCGTCATGCCGACGAGCAGGATGTTGAGCGCGATCTCGTTCGGCGTCTTCTGGCGTTCGGCGCCTTCGACCAGCGAAATCATGCGGTCGAGGAAGGTGTGGCCGGAAGCCGCGGTGATGCGCACGCGGATCCAGTCGGACAGCACTTGGGTGCCGCCGGTGACCGCCGAACGGTCGCCGCCGGATTCGCGGATGACCGGCGCGGATTCGCCTGTGATAGCCGCTTCGTTGACCGAGGCAACGCCTTCGATCACTTCGCCGTCGGACGGAATGATGTCGCCGGCTTCGACCAGCACGGCGTCGCCGACCTTGAGGCTGGTGCCGGGCACGAGTTTGTATTTGGTGCGGTCTTCACCCGTCAAAAGCTTGGCCGGGGTCTCGGTGCGTGCCTTGCGCAGCGAGTCGGCCTGCGCCTTGCCGCGCCCTTCAGCGACGGCTTCGGCGAAGTTGGCGAACAGCACGGTGAACCACAGCCAGATGATGATCTGCAGCGTGAATTTGAAATCGCCGCCGCCGGTGATCAGATCCCTGACGAACAGGACGGTCGTCAGCGCCGAGACGACGGCGACGACGAACATCACCGGATTCTTGATCAGGGTACGCGGGTTCAATTTCTTGAAGGCGCCGCCGATGGCGGGCCACAAGATGCTAGCATCCATGATGCTGGCGGATTTGGACTGGCTCATTTGATGGCTCCAGTATCGGTGTTGGTGGATGGCACCGATCGATCGGATGCCGAAAAGGGCGGGCCGTAGGCCAGCAGCCAGATCACGATCATGACTGCCGCGATGCCCAGGAATGTGGATACGCTCGGGAAGGGAGGGGGATCCGCCTCCCCCTCATTGTCGGCCTTGGGCCTAGCCTTGCGACGCATGGTGTTGAACCAGGACATGGCGGTATCAGAAGGTCTGCCCATGGATCATCGCCAGATGTTCGACGATCGGTCCGATCGCCAATGCCGGGAAGAAGGTGAGGCCGACGACGATGAGGATGACGCCGACCAGCAGACCGACGAACAGCGGGCCATCGGTCGGGAAGGTGCCGGCGGAGGCCGGAACCGTCTTCTTCGCCACCAGCGAGCCGGCGATGGCCAGCGCCGGAATGATGACCAGGAAGCGACCCATCAGCATGGTGATGCCGAGCGTTATGTTGTACCAGGGCGTGTTGCCGCTGAGGCCGCCAAAGGCCGAGCCGTTGTTCGCCGCCGCCGAGGTGTAGGCGTAGAGTACCTCGGAGAAGCCATGCGGGCCGCCATTGGCGATCGACGCCACAGCGCTTGGCAGAACCACCGCAATGGCCGTGAATGTCAGCATCGCCAGCGGCAGGCACAGGATTGCCAGCATTGCCATCTTGACCTCCTTGGCCTCGATCTTCTTGCCAAGATATTCGGGTGTGCGGCCAACCATCAGGCCGGCAACGAAGACCGCGACCACGATGAACATCAGGATGCCGTAGAAACCGGCGCCGACGCCGCCGACGATGACTTCGCCGAGTTGCATGTTGATCATCGGGATGAAGCCGCCGAGTGCCGTGAAGCTGTCATGCATGGCGTTGACCGCGCCGCAGGACGCGGCGGTGGTGACGACCGCGAACAGTGCCGACATGGCGACCCCGAAGCGGCTCTCCTTGCCTTCCATATTGCCGCCGTCGATGCCAAGCGCGTGCACCAGCGGATTGCCGGCGGCTTCCGCCCAGTAACAGACGGCGACACCGGCGATGAACAGAACACTCATGGTGGCCAGGATCGCCCAGCCCTGGCGCTGGTTGCCGACCATGCGGCCGAAGACATTGGTCAGCGCCGCGCCGAGCGCGAAGATCGACACCATCTGGATCAGGTTGGAGATCGCGTCGGGGTTCTCGAACGGATGCGCGGCGTTGGCGTTGAAGAAGCCGCCGCCATTGGTGCCAAGCATCTTGATGGCGATCTGCGACGCGACGGGGCCGACCGCTATCGTCTGCTGGGCACCTTCCAGTGTCGTGGCGTTGACATACGGACCGAGCGTCTGCGGCATGCCGAGCCAGACATAGACAAGGGTCAGGATGATGCAGAGCGGCAGCAGCACGTAGAGCGTGCACCGGGTCATATCGACCCAGAAATTGCCGATGGACTTGACCGACGCGCGGGCAAAGCCACGGATCAGCGCGACCGCGATAGCGATACCAACCGCCGCCGACATGAAGTTCTGCACGGTGAGGCCGGCCATCTGCACGAGGTAGGACATCGTGCTTTCGCCGCCATAGTTCTGCCAGTTGGTGTTGGTCACGAAGCTGGCAGCGGTGTTGAAGGCAAGATTCTGTTCGACTGCAGTCATGCCGGCCGGATTGTAAGGCAAGACGCCTTGCAGCCGCTGCAGGAAATAAAGCACCAGGAAGCTGGCAACGCTGAAGAACATGATGCCTGCCGCATAGGCGGTCCAGTGTTGTTCCTCGCGCTCGCTGGTTCCCGCGATGCGATAGAGCCCGCGTTCAATCGGGCCTAGAACCGGCGAAAGAAATGTCCGGTCGCCGTTGAAGACGCGATACATGTAGCCGCCAAGCGGCTTCACCAGCAAAACGACGATCCCGCAGTAGACGAGGATCTGTAGCCATCCGTTGAGAGTCATGGTTGTAGCTTTCCGTGCCTTGCGCCAGTTGCGGTCAGAAGCGTTCTGGGCGAACGAGGGCGTATGTCAGGTAGACGAGCAGGAACAACGTCACGCCGCCACCGAGAATATAGTCGACGAGCATTTTGCGGTCCTCGCGTTAAAGAATGTCACAGGCTTTGATGTAGGCGAAGGAAAGGGTGAAAAACAAAATCCCGATCCCGAGAACGACGATATCCATCGTGTTTGTTCCTTGTGTCTGCTTTTGTACTTTGTGCCCTTGATGGAAAGGTTCGCAATACCCTGAAACGGCCCGTCGCATTGAGGCGGCGGTACCGGATGTGTTTTCTCAACGTGGAATATGGACCCGATCGCCATAAAGGTTCGAGACGGGGCGGAGTGGAAAGAAATAGGAATTTTATAAAGATTTCCGTTCGAAGCGGACGGAACAAATCCTCCCATGCGAGATTGTCGACCTGAGGGCTCACGCACCAAAGGACATGACAATGGCAAAGCAGAAGATGCTCGAAGACCTGTTTCACGACACGCTGAAAGACATCTATTTCGCCGAAAAGAAGATACTGGCGACGCTGCCGAAAATGGCCAGGGCCGCGCAAAGTGCCGACCTGAAAGCCGCCTTCGAAAAGCACCGGACCGAGACCGAAGGGCATGTCGCAAGGCTGGAGAAGGTCTTTGGTGTGATCGGCAAGAAGCCAGCCGGCAAGACCTGTGCGGCCATCATGGGCATCACCGAGGAAGGCGCCGAGATCATGGAGGAGTACAAGGGATCTCCCGCGCTCGACGCCGGCCTGCTGGCTGCCGCGCAAGCGGTCGAACACTACGAGATCTCGCGCTATGGGACGCTGAGGACCTGGGCCGGCGAATTCGGCCTGAACGAGGCCGTGACGCTGCTTGAAGCGACGCTGAAGGAAGAGAAAGCCACCGACGAAGCGCTGACGCAGCTCGCGGAGTCGGCCGTGAACGTCGCGGCTGAAGCAGCGTAGATCCGCGAAAAGATGATCGGTGGGCCGCGTCTAAGCGGCTCTCGCATCATGCTGAGAAAGGCCGGATCGAACCCGGCGACGCACGGGTTCGACAAGTTGATTGCCACGGAAGGCGCAACGTCGTCAGCCTCAGCTGCAAGATGGCGGTTCCTCCGTTGCTGGAAAAACGAAAGCCCGGCTGGCGAGGGCCGAGCCGGGCTTTCTGTGGTGGCACGTGTGGCTTTGGCCACCGCGATGGGAGCATCAATCCTCAGGCGGCGTAACCGCCATAGCCACGCGCAACGGCATGCACGCCCGCGACCGGCTCGAGGTCCGGCCACAGGATGCCGGTGGCTTGCGCAAATTCGAGCAGCGCCCGGCGTGCCTGCTCGATGGTCACATAGCCCGGAATGGCGAGCTCACATGCCTTCACCGCATTGCGAAAAAGCGGACCGCGGCGAGAGGTCGTCCAGTCGGTCAGAAAGTCGTGCATTTGGGCCAGCGAGGCAATCTCGCGCTTGAAACCGAGGCCGACGGACAATGCGACCGGTGAATGAAACAGCTTGTCGTGCATGAAGCGGGCTCCTGATTTTATCGCGCGCTTGGAGAAATATCCGGGCGGGTCCGCGAACGGGACGCCAAGAAACGCGCAACGGCGCAGGAGGTTCCAAGCTGGGCCTGGACGATTTTTTGAGTGTGCCCGGCTGCTGCCGAAGCGGTTGTTTCGAAGGCGCTTTTGCGCGGAGCTGGCTTTGCTGAGCGGCTTCGGGAAAAGTGTCTGGGGCCTTGCGTCAGATACCCGGTCTAGCGCCGATATCGGGCGGCATACGCGCCCGGCGATCTGCGCTTGCCCCAGTTTCATTGCTGAATGGATTTGGCCGGCATTCCAAGATCGTTCTGTATTCCTATGGCGTCCGCGGCCCATTCCCGCATTTCCGGGGATGCATCGCTGGACTTGAGGATCGACACTGCCAGTGCTGCTATATCGGCCGGCGGTTTTTGGTTGGCGGCCAAATAGGCAAAGTAGCCAACTGTGATGGCACACCCTATCGAAATAACAGGGGGGACAAACTGTGCTGTCTTCAGAGCCATTGTTCGCCAGCGTTTGGATGGGCTGGGTTTTAGGACGTCATCCTCGTCATCCAGGTCAGTCATTCCACTCTGCCCCCGCGAGTCGATACCACACCATCTAGTAGGATGAGCTTCATTAGTTAAAATGCGAATAAAACTTTATGGGCTTGTTCGCATAACAACGCCGCGAGTATACGGCCTGCGCGATCGACCGAAGGACCTAGCCAGACAGGATGGGCCCGGACGATGTGCTGCTACCAGTCTGACAGTTGTCACATGGTAACGATAGAATCCGCCTCGTGCGGGTTTTCATGTTCCGCCAAGGCATGACAGCCCTAAAATAAGAGTAACCTATTGATTTTGCTATGTAAATGGCGGAGAGAGCGGGATTCGAACCCGCGTTACGGTCTCCCGTAAACACACTTTCCAGGCGTGCGCCTTCAACCACTCGGCCACCTCTCCGTCCATGCATGTCGCGTCGGCCGGTTTCGCCGCGCGGGTTGGGGAGATGCACCTCCCTTGGGGCAAGGCGGAATTTCCGCCATCGGCGTCGCCAACCAGCAAGCGCCCTTCCCCCGCACCTGAGCCGTCAAAGCAACAGGCGCGGGGCTCATCTAGTCGATCCGACGGCGAATGCCAAGCCATAACGGCAGTCTATTCGCTTTGCCGGCCACACAGTGTTTCGCAAGGCCGCCGGCGTGCCCGTTTTTGCAGCGCCGCGACCGCAATGGTGTGCAAGGGCAGGACCGCAGGCCGGCCGCCCTTGACTTCCCCCGGAGCCGCCTGTCGAGTGACAAGGCTTTGCGGGGGCATCGTGCGGACATGACATCGAGCAATGGACAGACGCCAGCCAGGCGGCCGGACAGCGGGCTGTCCTTCGTGCCGCCGGGCTGGCTCGTCTTCGTCATGGCGTGGTCGGTCTACGGCCTGATATCCACCTGGCGACTGGTGTGGGACTACAGCCTGCCGGACGGAGTTTTCTACCTGATCTATGGCGGGCTCGCCGTCGACATCATCACCATTCTATGGGGGCTCTATCTGCTCGGCCTCGCCTTTGGCCGCTCGGCGCGCTTCCCGCGCCAGTTCACCATCTGGCAGATCGCCACCATCGTCTGGCTGCTGGCGCGGCAGGCCTATGTGCTGACGATTTCCGATTTCGTCTTTTCAGGCAAGGCGCTTACCATCACCGTTGCGGAAATCGCCATCGGGGTTCTCTGCATCTATCTGCTGCGCCGCGGGTCTGAAGCCGAGACTGTCTATGCCAAGCCAAGAACCGAAGCGCCGCCGGTTCTCGTTTCGATCGTCGCCGCCCTGCTCGGCATCGTCCTCGGCGCGGTCGTTGGCGCCCTCGCCGGCTTCTTCGCGGGCTCGATCATTGCGAATGGTACCGACATGAGCTGCTTCGAAGGCGCCTGCGGTTATTTCGCCGTGTTCATCGGCCTGGCCGGGCTGGTAGTCGGCGCCATAGGCGGCGGCATTTTCGCCGTCTGGCGCGTCCACCGGCGCAAACGCAAGCCGGCGGCTTAGTCGGGCTTCAAATTCGCGTATGGCGATTGCGAACCAGACATGCGCATTCTATCTCTCGTTTTGAAACCGGAAGGCCCTCGGGAGGAGCTTGAGGGCTGGCCGGAGGAAGGTCTCCAATGTTTCGCTTCGTTTTCCGTCTTGCCGCAATGGTCGCGCTGTCGATTTCCGTCATCATGGCGGTGCTCGACGCGACACGCACTGTGGCGGCCTCAGTGCTTGTACTGACCCCGCTCAACACCAGTTGGCTGGCCGTCTCGCCCGACACGCGGGCTTCCTTCGAGACCTTCGTTCGCGCCAAGGCCGGTCCGCTGCTGTGGGACGGCGCCATCGCCTGGGTGCTCAACCAGCCGGGCTTCGCCGTGTTCGCGGTGCTGGCCTTCCTGCTCTATGCGATCGGCTACAGGCGGCAACGGCGCACGGGACAGTTCGCGGCCACATAAGCATCTGATCCAAAAGTGGTTGCCGGTTTTGGGAAAATCCGATGCTCAAACGAAAGAGCCACCGTCAGGCGGCTTCTTGCGTCCCACCCAGAGAGGAAAGCCGCGCATGTTCTTTCTCAGCGACATGCTGAACAAGAAGCTCAATCTGCCGAAGCCGTCCGAGGCGTTGCCGGGACGCGCCAGAGCGATCCCGATCGCCCCCAGGCACAAGGTCTTGAAAAGACCGCTGAAGGGTCCCTATCCCGAGGGGCTGGAGACGGCGATGTTCGGGCTGGGCTGCTTCTGGGGTGCGGAGCGGCTGTTCTGGCAACTCGAAGGCGTGTGGGTCACAGCGGTCGGCTATGCCGGCGGCTTCACGCCCAATCCGACCTATCAGGAAACCTGTACCGGGCTCACCGGCCATGCCGAAGTGGTGTTGGTCGTCCACGATCCCAAGATCGTCTCCTATGCCGCGCTTCTGAAGCTGTTCTGGGAAAGCCACGACCCGACGCAAGGCATGCGCCAGGGCAATGATGTCGGCACCACCTACCGCTCCGCGATCTACACATCAGGTGATGCGCAATTGCGAACGGCGAGCGCTTCGCGCGATGCCTATGAGGCCTCGCTGCGCGGTGCCGGCCACGGCAGGATCACCACCGAGATCGCGCCGGCGCCCGAATTCTACTTTGCCGAAGGCGATCACCAGCAATATCTGGCGAAGAACCCTTACGGCACTTGCAACCTCAAAGGTACCGGCCTCGCTTGCACCATTCCGGCTGCGGTCTCCGCCTAAGTCCCGTGGCGCAGGGAACAAGCAGCCGTGCGGCTTACCCACGCCATGCTTTTCCAAAAGGTCAAAATTCCGCGTGAATTTTGTTTCGGGCCATGCCAGATTGACCCGAGCGGGAGGGGAGTACACTCCTGGCTGACGTCGTATGCCTGCCGGAGAACCGGGCGGGTATCCGGTGCGTAACGGAAAAAATAACCGACAGGGTGTGGATCACATGAAACGTATCGTTCTCGGCCTCCTGGCCGCAACCGCAATGGTTCTTCCGGCTTTCGCCGCGGATGTCCAGCCAGCCATCCTCTATGATCTCGGCGGCAAGTTCGACAAATCCTTCAACGAGGCTGCCTATCACGGCGCCGAGAAGTTCAAGACCGAGACCGGCGTCGCTTATGTCGAGTTCGAGGTGTCCAATGCCTCGCAGCGCGAGCAGGCGCTGCGCCGCTTCGCCGAGGACGGCCACAACCCGATCGTCATGGCCGGCTTCGCCTGGGAGGATGCGCTGAAGAAGGTCGCGGCCGAATATCCCGATCTCAACTTCGCCATCATCGACGACGCCGTCGACCTGCCCAATGTTCGCTCGCTGGTATTCAAGGAGAACGAAGGCTCCTATCTGGTCGGCATCCTGGCGGCGATGGCCTCGAAGTCCAAGAAAGTCAGCTTCGTCGGCGGCATGGACATCCCGCTGATCCGCAAGTTCGAATGCGGCTATGTCGGCGGCGCCAAGTCGGCCGGTGCGACCGACGTCATCCAGAACATGACCGGTGATACGCCAGCGGCGTGGAACGACCCGGCCAAGGGCGGCGAGATCGCCAAGACGCAGATCGACCAGGGCTCCGACGTGGTCTACGCGGCGGCCGGCGGCACCGGCGTCGGCGTGCTGCAGGCGGCGGCTGATGCCGGCAAGCTCGGCATCGGCGTCGATTCCAACCAGAACGGCCTGCAGCCGGGCAAAGTGCTGACCTCGATGATGAAGCGCGTCGACGTTGCCGTCTACACCGCCTTCATGGACGGCAAGAACGGCACCTTCAAGGGTGGCGTCGAGAACCTCGGCCTCAAGGAAGGCGGCGTCGACTACGCCATGGACGACAACAACAAGGCGCTGGTGACGGACGAGATGAAGGCGGCGGTCGAAAAGGCCAAGGCCGACATCATCGCCGGCAAGCTCGAAGTGCACGACTATACGGCTGACAACGCCTGCCCGTACTGAGCGGCACGGACATAAGCCAAGATCTGCAAACCGCCGGGCGCAAGCCCGGCGGTTTTGCCTTCTACCGGGTCGAGCGAAATATTCGCCACCCGCAACGGACACCATTCCGGGACAACGATGCAGCCGACGATCGAACCCATGCGGGAGCGCGATGTAGCAGCCGTCGCGCGACTGCGCCTGGCCACCTTTTTCGAGGGGACGGCAAGGACTGTCGAAGAGGATGCGGCAGACCTTCGCCGACTGCTTGCCGGTGATGGCTTCGAGATCGCATTCGTGGCCCGGCTCGGCGACATACCGGTCGGGACGTGCCTGCTGGTCCGCCACGAACTTGAACCAGCGCATGATCTCACGCCATGGCTGGCCGGGTTGGTTGTCGATGCCGGGTATCGAGGCGCAGGGATCGGCAGCGCGCTGGTCAGGGCGACTGAAGCCCATGCGGCTGTGCGAGGTGTTGAGACCCTCTATCTCTACGCATGGAAGCACGTGATTTCTACGCAGCCCTTGGCTGGAACATGATTGAGATTTTTGCGCAGAACGACGAAACGATGGCTCTGATGTCGTGCCAGCCGCGAGCATGATCCCGAAAACAAAGCTCTAAAACTTGCCCGCCAGATACCCCAGCGCGAACGCCACGATCAACCCGACGGCGAGACCAAATCCGCGCCGGCCGCCAAGCGTGTGCAGGCCAATGCCGTGCGGCCGCTGTGGCAGGCTTCGGATCACGGTTGGCGACCTGGCATCGCTCAGGCCAGAGGTGCGCATCTGCGGCAGGTCGGCAATGCGCTGCGTGATCTGCTTCCAGCGCTTTTCGCCATCCGCCGGTCCGGCACGGTCGAAGACATGCATGCGTTCGGCAAGCCGCACCACGGCATCGCGGAAGGCCGGGTCGATCTCCAGATCCCGTTCTGCCCGCTCCCGGTCCTTATCGTTCATCAGGCCGAGCACATAGTCGCCGGCCCGCGCGATGCGATCGCTTTCACCGGCCATGGCGTGCACCCTCCCTTTTTCCTCACCAATGCGGCGGCTTGGTTACAGGCACGTCATCTCCTGCCTGCTCTTCAAGCGCCAGGAAGCGATCCGTCAGGGCATCGAGCTTGCGCTGCATGCGCTCGATCACCTTCCACTGCTCGGCGATCTGGCCGGACAGTTCCTCGATGGTCTTCTCCTGTTCGGCGGCGCGGATCTCCAGCGTCGTCAGCCGGTCGGCGGGCATGATCATTCAGAATCCCTAGTCTCGCATCGTCCTGCGAATTTGAGCCTCGCCATATTAGCGAATATGAAGGTCCCGGCCACGTTGGAAATTGACAAGCGCACCGGGATTTGTCGAGAGTGAACCCTGCTCCGGCCAATTGGCATGGACGGAGCGTCATGCTAGGCGTTTTGACCAAGCGATAAAAAAAAGAGTGGGACAGGCTGCATGGCGCAAGCCGCAATCGAGCTGATCGGCATCAACAAGAGTTTTGGCGCCGTGCGCGCCAACCGCGACATCAATCTGGAGATCGCGCGCGGCACCATCCACGGCATCGTTGGCGAGAACGGGGCCGGAAAGTCGACGCTGATGTCGATCCTCTATGGCTTCTACCAGGCCGACAGCGGCGAGATCCGCGTCGGCGGCCAGCCGGCCTCGATCAAGACGCCCAATGACGCGATCGCGCTTGGCATCGGCATGGTGCATCAGCATTTCATGCTGGTCGACAATTTCTCGGTGCTGGAAAACGTCATCCTCGGCGCCGAAAGCGATGCGCTGCTGAAGAAGAGCATTGCCAAGGCGCGCTCCGAACTGGAGCGGCTTGAGCGCGAATACGGGCTGGAAGTCGATCCCGATGCGATCATCGAGGAACTGCCGGTCGGCCTGCAGCAGCGTGTGGAGATCCTGAAGGCGCTCTATCGCGGCGCCGAGATCCTGATCCTCGACGAGCCGACGGGTGTGCTGACGCCTGCCGAGGCCGACCACCTGTTCCGCATCCTCAGGCAGTTGAAGGATCAAGGCAAGACGGTGGTGCTGATCACCCACAAACTGCGCGAGATCATGGCCATCACCGACACGGTGTCGGTCATGCGCCAGGGCACGATGGTGGCGACGCGCGAGACAGCCAAGACCACGGTCGAGGAACTGGCCGAGCTGATGGTCGGGCGGCGCGTGCTGCTCAGGGTCGAAAAGGGCGAGGCGGAAGCCGGCGGCGTCAAGCTCGCGGTCAAGAACCTGACGGTGAAGGACACGCGCGGCGTCACCATGGTCGACGACATCTCCTTCGATATCAGCGCCGGCGAGATCGTCGGCATCGCCGGCGTCGCCGGCAACGGCCAATCCGAACTGCTCGAGGCGATTTCCGGCATCAGGCGTGCCGTCTCCGGCTCGGTCATGCTCGACGGCAAGCCGATCGACCTGACCGGCGCCGCCGATCCGGGCGAGTTGCGCGACCGCGGCCTGGCGCACGTGCCGGAGGACCGCCACCATGTCGGGCTGGTGCTGGCCTTCGAGGAGAATGAGAATTCCATCCTTGGCTATCATGACGACCCGCGCTATTTGAAGGGGCCGTTCCTCAACATCGATGCGATCCGTAACGATGCCAAGGACAAGATCGCCAAATACGACATCCGCCCGGCGGACTGCCGGCTGAAGACCGCCAATTTCTCGGGCGGCAACCAGCAGAAGATCGTGCTTGCGCGGGAAATGGAACAAGACCCGGGTGTTCTCATCGTCGGCCAGCCGACGCGCGGCGTCGATGTCGGCGCTATCGAATTCATCCACAAGCGTCTGATCGCCATGCGCGACCAGGGCAAGGCGGTGCTGGTGGTCTCGGTCGAGCTGGATGAGATCCGATCCCTCTCAGATCGTATCCTGGTGATGTTTGCCGGCCGCATCGTCGGCGAGCGCGGCCCGGAAGCGACCGAAGGCGAGCTCGGCCTGCTGATGGCCGGCGTCGAGCAGCAGGAGGCCGCGCAATGAGCACGCCTTACGCCAAACTGCCGGCCTGGGCCGACTATGGCCTGATCCCGCTGATCAATCTGTTCGTCGCCTTCGTCGTCGCCGGCTTCGTCGTGCTTCTGGTCGGCGAGAACCCGTTGCGTGCCGCCGTCATCCTGGTCGAGGGCGCCTTCGGCAAGGGCACTGGCATTGCCTTCACCCTGTTCTATGCCACCACATTCATCTTCACCGGGCTTTCGGTCGCCGTGGCAGCGCATTGCGGCCTGTTCAACATCGGCACTGAGGGACAGGCCTACATTGCCGGCCTCGGCATCGCCATCGTCTGTCTTTCCTTCGACAGCACGCTGCCGTGGTGGCTGACCTTTCCGCTGGCCATCGTCGCTGCGGCGGTCGTGGGCGCGTTGTGGGCGCTTATTCCCGCCTATCTGCAGGCCAAGCGCGGCTCGCACATCGTCATCACCACCATCATGTTCAACTTCATCGCCGCCTCGATCATGGTCTACCTGCTGGTGGGCCCGTTGAAGCCGGCAGCATCGCAAGCGCCGCAGACGCGCAACTTCCTCGCCGGCGCGGAATTGCCGAAGCTCAATTGGATCATCGAGCTGTTCGGCGCCAAGATCCGTTCGGCGCCGCTCAACATTTCCTTCCTGCTGGCGCTGGCCATGGCCTTCCTGGTCTGGCTGCTGATCTGGCGCACCAAGCTCGGCTATGAGATGCGCACCTACGGTCACAGCCCAAAGGCGGCGCGCTATGCCGGCATTTCCGAAACCCGCATCATCATCACCGCCATGATGATCTCCGGTGCACTCGCCGGCATGATGGCGCTCAACCCGGTGATGGGCGACCAGCACAATGTCGCCATCGACTTCGTTTCCGGCGCCGGCTTCGTCGGCATCGCCGTGGCGCTGATGGGCCGCCTGCACCCGGTCGGCATCGTGCTGGCGGCGATCCTGTTTGGCATGCTCTACCAGGGCGGCGCCGAGCTTGCCTTCGAGATGCCGGCGATCAGCCGCGATATGATCGTCATCATCCAGGGTCTGGTGATCCTGTTTGCCGGCGCCCTCGAGCACATGTTCCGGCCCTACATCCAGGCGCTGTTCGCCTCGTTCAGTCCGCGATCGGTCGGCATGGAAGCGGTCAAGGGGAAGGGTGCCTGAGATGGACGTGTTCAACGCAATCGTCCAGACACTGGACTCCACCATCCGCCTCTCGGTGCCGCTGCTGCTTGCTTGCCTCGCCGGCCTCTATTCGGAGCGCGCCGGCATCTTCGACATCGGCCTCGAAGGCAAGATGCTGGTCGGCGCCTTCGCCGGTGCTGCGGCCGCTTCCGTATTCCATTCGGCCTTTCTCGGCCTCGGCATGGCCATCCTGATCTCGGTCGCCTTTGCCATGATCCACGGCTTTGCCTCGATCACCCATCGCGGCAACCAGATCGTCTCCGGCGTGGCGATCAATTTCATCGCCGCCGGCTCGACCATCATTCTGGGCCAGGCCTGGTTCCAGCAGGGTGGACGCACGCCGGCGCTGCAACCGGGCGAGCGCTTCGAGGCCATCACTCTGCCGGGTGCCGACGCCATCCGCGACGTCCCGATCGTTGGGCCGATCTATGCCGAGCTACTGTCGGGTCACTCGATCCTGGTCTATCTCGCCTTCGCGATGGTGCCCTTCACCTGGTGGGTGCTGTTTCGTACCCGCTTCGGCCTGCGCCTGCGCGCCGTGGGCGAGAACCCGGCGGCCGTCGACACCGCCGGCATCTCGGTCGCCTGGCTGCGCTACCGGGCGCTGATCTGCACCGGCATCCTCACCGGCATTGCCGGCGCCTATCTGTCGATGGTGCAAAATGGCGGCTTCGTGAAGGACATGACCGCTGGCAAGGGCTATATCGCGCTGGCTGCGCTGATCTTCGCCAAGTGGAAACCGGTCAACGCCATGTTCGCCTGCCTGTTGTTCGGCTTCCTCGACGCGCTGTCGATCCGCCTGCAAGGCTCGCCACTGCCGATCATCGGCAAGGTGCCGGTGCAGTTCATGCAGGCGCTGCCCTACATCCTCACCGTCATCCTGCTCGCCGGCTTCATCGGCAAGGCCATTCCGCCACGCGCCGGCGGCGTGCCTTACGTCAAGGAACGCTGAGCCGCAGCAGCGGGGCGGCTTGGTGCCGGGTTTTGGACACGATCATCGGAGAGAACACCTGAATGTCGCATGATCTGTTCGAGGCCGCCAAGGCTGCCATGGCCAAGGCCTACGCACCCTATTCGAAATTTCCGGTGGGCGCTGCCTTGCGCACCGAGGACGGGCGCGTCTTTACCGGCGCCAATATCGAGGTCGCCTCCTACCCGGAAGGCTGGTGCGCCGAGACCACAGCCCTCGGCCACTACATCATGGGCGGTGGCGGCAAGATCGTGGAAATCGCCGTTCTTGCCGAGCGCATGGCGAAATGCTCGCCTTGCGGCGGCTGCCGGCAGCGACTGGCTGAATTCTGCCGGCCGGAAACAAAGCTCTATCTCTGCGACAATGCCGGCGTGGCCGAGACCGTGACCATGGGCGAGATGCTGCCCTATGGCTTCCGCGGCGACATTTTGAAATGAACAACGGGCTGAAATGAAGAGCTGGCTGCAATGACGGAAAAGGCTCTGGATCATCTCATCGAAAGACTGGACGGCTTGGCGCCGTTGACAGCGCTGGTGCTGGGTTCGGGCCTGGGCGGGCTGGTCGACCAGATCGAGCATCCGATCCGCATCCCCTATGCCGACCTGCCGGGCTTTCCCAGAAGCGGCGTCACCGGCCATGCCGGCGAAGTGGTCGCGGGGCTGTTTGCCGGTGTGCCGGTGCTGATGCTGTCCGGCCGAGCCCACTACTACGAGCACGGCAACGCGGCGGCGATGCGCCCAGTGCTGGAAGTGCTTGCCGGCATCGGCATCACGAAACTGATCCTCACCAATGCCGCCGGTTCGGTCGATCCGGACATGCCGCCGGGCTCGGTGATGCTGATATCGGACCACATCAATTTTTCGGGCACCAATCCGCTGATCGGCGAGCCCAGCGACCGCCGCTTCGTTGGTCTCACCGAGGCCTATGATGCGGACATCCGCAAGGCCATCGAACGGGCGGCGAAAGCGACCGGCACCACACTGCACAAGGGTGTCTACATGTGGTTCTCGGGGCCATGCTTCGAAACACCCGCTGAAATCCGCATGGCGCGCATCATGGGCGCCAACGCGGTCGGCATGTCGACCGTACCGGAGGTCATTCTCGCCCGTTTCCTCGGACTGCGCGTCGCCGCCTGTTCGGTCATCACCAATTTGGCGGCCGGCATGACCGGGGCTGAGCTTTCGCACCAGGAGACCAAGGACATGGCGCCGGTAGGCGGCGCGCGGCTGGCAAAGATCCTGCAGCGCGTGTTCCGCGACGGACTGCTGGAGAGCTGATGCTTCCGCAGGAAATCATCCGCCGCAAGCGCGATGGCCTCAGGCTGTCGGAGCAGGAGATCGCCGGCTTCGTCGAGGGCGTGACGTCAGGGGCCGTTTCGGATGGCCAGGTCGGCGCCTTCGCCATGGCGGTGTTCTTCAACGGCATGAACCGCGACGAGGCGGTGGCGCTGACGCTGGCGATGCGCGATTCCGGTGACGTGCTAGACTGGTCGGACCTGCCCGGCCCGGTCACCGACAAGCATTCGACTGGCGGCGTCGGCGACAATGTCTCGCTGATGCTGGCGCCGATCGTCGCCGCCTGCGGCGCTTATATACCGATGATATCGGGCCGCGGCCTTGGCCACACCGGCGGCACGCTGGACAAGATGGATGCGATCCCCGGCTACACCAGCCAGCCCGATATCGCACTGTTTCGCAAGGCGGTGCTCGAAACCGGCTGCGCCATCATCGGCCAGACCGCTGACCTCGCGCCGGCCGATCGACGGCTCTATGCGATCCGCGACGTCACCGGCACGGTCGAATCGGTGCCGCTGATCACCGCTTCGATCCTGTCGAAGAAGCTGGCGGCCGGGCTGCAATCGCTGGTGCTCGACGTCAAGGTCGGCAACGGCGCCTTCATGGAAAAATCGCGCGACGCCACCGCGCTCGCCAACAGCCTGGTCGAAATCGCCAATGGCGCCGGACTGAAGGCCTCGGCGTTGATCACCGGCATGAACGAGCCGCTGGCGTCGGCCGCCGGCAACGCCGTTGAGGTGCGCAACGCCGTCGATTTCCTCACCGGCCGGTTTCGTGACCGTCGGCTGGAGGACGTGACGCTGGCGCTGGCCGCCGAAATGCTGCAGTCGGCCGGGCTGGTGTCGTCCAATCAGGACGGCATGCGGCGCGCCACC